>JACQCW010000050.1 GCA_016201425.1 Candidatus Vogelbacteria bacterium
TGCAGACCTCTGCCTTACCACTTGGCTATCGGGCCATTATTTAGTTTGTTGTATCAAACTATCGATTTTTTGTCTATGCTTTTCGCCCATATCGATTTCAAAATCAAGGGTTGGGTGAATTGCCATACCTTTTGTTTTTGACGCTACATACTCTCTGAACTCACTCCGTGCCCTCTTGGCAAAGTGTAGGGCGTTTTCTTCAAATTTATCGGGGAAAACTGTAACAAGAATTGTAACAAATTTATGATCACGCGACATATGTATACCAGTAACTGTAATCATGCCACCGCCTGTTGCCTCACGCTCAAGGAATTCAGCCGCGAGGGTCATATAGAGTGAGGATATTCTGTTGTCGCGTTTTTCTTTGTCGTCCACTTTGTTAATTATTTTTTCACGACATCAAAAGCCTCTATTGTATCATCCTCTGCAATAGTTATTTTGCTTTCAACCATCGAGCCAAACTGAACTCCCTTTGGCACCTCCTTTACTTTCACCTTTTGTTGTTGGAGTTCAAGAATCGTGCCTTTGCCGATCGTGTTTTGTTGACGAATTATTTTGAAATCTTTATTTAAAATTAGGTTACCCTCAAGAACTAAACCACCGATGATTTGGCGGTCCTTATTTTTACTGAAGATCTTGAGAATTTTTGCTTTACCGATAGTCTCCTCGATCAAAGTTTTGGGAGTTCTTTCTTCAATCTCTTTGATTATGATCGGGTTTATTTCGTAAATAATTTTGAATGTTTGAGGAAAAAGTTTGAGTTGGTCGGCGAAGTCTTTGGCAGTGTTGTCAATCTTAACGTTAAAGCCGATGATTAGCGGGTTATTACTTCCTGCCGCAGTTTTAATGTCATTCTCGCTTATGTGCCCCACGCCTTTTATCAAGAATTTAATTTTAGCGTCGGCCGTTTCTAGTTTGAGTAACTCCTTTTCAATTGCCTCAAGACTGCCTGAAACGTCAGCTTTCAAAATTACCGGCACTACTACTTTGGCATTTTCAAATTTTGATTCGTCCTTGGCCGTTAAGACTTCTTCGGTCATCTGTTCTGAGATCTCTTCAGCCGCTTTTTTACTGCTTACCGACTTCCATCTTGCTCCCGCTGCTGCAATACTACTGAAGCCGATAACTTTAACAGGGGATGGAGCGTGGGCCACATCTATGGATTGGCCGGCTGAATTTTCGATGTATCTAACAGGGGTTATATTCTTACCAATGACAATAAAAGAGCCCTTTTTGAGAGTTCCATTACGTAGGATAAGTGTTGCTGAGCCGCCCCTCTTTGGATCGAGATTTGATTCAATCACAAAGCCCTCCGCGTCTTTAGAGTCATCTCTTTTTAGTTCAGCCATTTCTGACATCAAAAGAGTTACATCTAAGAGTTCTGGAATTCCCTCGCCAGTTTTGGCTGAGATGGGAACAAACGGTACTGTACCGCCGAATCCTTCTAAGAAAACATTATTTGAAGCCAGGTCTATTTTAACTTTTTCGACGTTGGCATTCGGCTTATCAATTTTGTTGATTGCCACAATGTATGGAACCTTGGCTGCCTCGATTGTTTTAACCGCTTCGATCGTTTGTTGTTTGACGCCATCGTCTGCGGCAACAACCAATATTACGATGTCAGCGACTTCGGCTCCGCGTCTGCGCATTTTTGAGAATGCTTCATGCCCTGGAGTATCGAGAAAGGCAATTGTTTTTTTATCACCTGCACTTGTGGTATGGACAACCTCGTAGGCTCCAAGGTGTTGGGTAATTCCCCCAGCTTCTTTGTCTACAATATTTGTTTTACGAATGTAATCTAAAAGAGTTGATTTGCCATGATCAATATGCCCCATCACTGCCACAATGGGGGCTCGCTCCATTTGAATTTCTATTGTTTTTTTTGCCATATTGCTTTTTCATACTCCGCGGCTGCCTTATAGGTGGTTTTGTGATTCGTTTATCGCGCGCTTTTCTTCGTCGCTCAGCTCATACTCGGATTTGTGATCCTCAAGGGGCTTTGCGTATATTCCGACCCTATCGCGGCTGTATAAGCTTGAGATGACAACGCCATCACCCTCATCACTTATGAACGCTGTGGCAAAGCTTTGATTACTGCCCGAATCTTTAAAAGGGTTAAATCTGACAGTTTTGACGCCTCTTATATAGTGCCGCATTCGATCCCTAATATCTGCAATATCTTTTCTTACCTCTTCTCTGGATCTTATTAATGCATCGAGGTCGTTGTTTGTCTTTCTTATTAAATCTTCGAGGTCGTCCCCAGACTTACCGCGTAGCAACTTTTTAATCCTCAATTCCAAAACTACGATCCAAACGAGAAGTATTGCGGCGACTGCGCCAATAACATAAACGACGTTTTCCATTTCGAAAAAATTATACTACACAAAAGAATTATTTACTAGTTTTTCATGGGCGATTTTTGTGGCCAGGGAGGTATCTCCTCACACCTCCACACCAATAATTAACCACGCGTCAACTTTCGTGATACAATAGAGGTGTGCTAAACCTCACAGAACAAGAGATAAAGGAACGTCTGATTCACCTGCGCAACCTAGAGTACCTTCACAAGAAA
>JACQCW010000037.1 GCA_016201425.1 Candidatus Vogelbacteria bacterium
CTGACCCGGCAGCAACCTGTTTCACAAAACATTGAGGAATAAGGTGCTAATCTAGCCTTTTTTAAGGAAAGATAATTAGGTCGATTTTTTAAGTAAAGACCCTTTCCAAAAGAACGGGTCTTTACTATTTACTACCAATAATTAACTACATAACATGTTCATAAACAACAAAACATACACGGTAGAGAGTGTAACATCAGGTCATCCTGATAAAATATGTGACCAAATCTCAGATACAATATTAGACGAATGCCTGCGGCAAGATCCAATGAGTCGCGTGGCTATCGAATCTTTCGGTGGACATGGACTAGTCCTCGTCTCTGGCGAGCTTACAACTAACGCTAAGATCGATGCCACAAAAATTACTGAAGATGTGTACATAAATATCGGCCACCAAGACAAAATAAAAATAATCACAAATATAGTTAAGCAGTCCCCCGACATCGCCCAAGGGGTAGACACCGGCGGTGCTGGAGACCAAGGCATTATGTACGGCTTCGCGTCTAACGAAACCCCGGAGTATTTACCCGATGCCCTCGTCAAGGTCCATCAGCTATCCAAGGGCTTAGAAGATCTAAGGAGAAATGACAAAAGATTTGGCTGGCTTAAACCGGATGGCAAAACCCAAATAACCGTACAAAATGGAAAAATTGAAACCGTACTTGTTAGCTGCCAACACAGTGAAGACATAGCACAAGAAGAAATCGTAAGACTCTTGGAAAAGTACCTAGTAAAAAAAGTAATCGGTGATAATTCTGAGACAGAAATATTGGTTAATCCGACCGGCCGCTTCGTTCAGGGAGGATTTGAGGCAGACACAGGACTCACAGGCAGAAAGATTATGGTCGATACATATGGAGGACTTATCCCTCATGGAGGAGGATGCTTCTCGGGTAAAGACGCGACCAAAGTAGATCGGTCGGCCGCATACATGTCGCGCTTTGCCGCAAAGAATGTTGTAGCAAATGGTCTCGCCAAGAAATGTCTAGTTTCTGTGGCCTATGCTATTGGTAAGGCTGAACCTCTTATGGTTGAAGCAATAGACGAAAATGGTAAAAGTATCGCGAATACTGTACAAAAACATTTTGATTTCAGACCTAAGGCAATAATAGAACGACTCAACCTACGTAGACCAATATATCGCCAGACGTCTTCGTATGGTCACTTTGGGAAAGTCGGGTTGCCATGGGAAGAGATTGTTGTGATATAATATGTGGTATGCATCGCCACAAAATAATCTCCTGGCAAGCGCCAGACCATGATCTACCCGAAAAGCCCTTAGACTGGTTTATCTCCGTCACGGTGGTAGGTGTCGCCATCACTATCGCCTCTCTTTTTGTGAGCAACATTACGTTTGCAATTTTTTCTTTTGTTGCCACAATCTCAATTATCATACATATTGGAAAAAAGCCGGAACTAATTGACATACACCTGACACCAGACGGAGTTGAAATTCGACATGATTTCTATCCCTACCGCAAGTTGCACTCGTTCTGGATAGATCGCGAAAAAGATAATCCCGAACTTATCCTTCATTCAGACCGCACTGTTCTACCACACATTATTGTGCCGCTTAGGGATATTAACCCCGAATACGTTCGGGCAGAGTTGAGACAACATATTACAGAGAGATACGCGCACAAAAATCTGGTCGACAAATTTCTTGAGTACTTAGGATTTTAAACTACTCCCTAACTGCCTGTGCAACTGCCCGCACCAAACCTTTTTCAAACTGGGTTGGAAGAATTTTTTCAGTTGTTGGTTTTTTCACAAAGCTAGCGATCGCCTTTGCCGCGCGAATAAATATTTGATCATCAAATTGTTTAATGTGATGATCAAGGGCACCACGAAAGAGCCCGGGGAAGCCAAGAGAATTATTTAATTGGTTGCCGAAATCCGATCTTCCTGTGGCAACGATAAATGCCCCAGCAGACTTTGCTAATTCTGGCATAATCTCGGGTACCGGATTCGCGAGGGCAAAAATTATTGGATTCTTTGCCATGCTCCTAACCATATCCAATGCCATCAACCCAGCTTTCGATACGCCTATAAAAATATGCACGCCAATTAAAACATCTGAAAGCCCACCCTTCACTTTGTTAAGATTTGTTTTTTTGGCAAGTTCTACTTTATCAGAGTTCAAATCTGCACGACCATCGTAAACTGCTCCGTGGCTGTCGCAAACGATTATATTTTTGAATCCGTACTTCAAGAGAAGTTCAGCTACGGCAGTGCCTGCCGCACCAGCGCCATTCAACACAATCTTTGCATCCTCTTTTTTTAATTTTCTTAACTTAATTGAATTGATCAAACCAGCCAAGACCACAGTGGCTGTTCCATGCTGGTCATCGTGCATGACAGGTATCAACAGCTCCTTCCTGAGCCTATTTTCAATCTCAAAACATCGGGGTGCGGATATATCTTCCAAATTAATGGCCCCAAAAACTGGCGCAATCTGCTTTACGGCTTTTATAATCTCTTCAGCATCCTGTGTATCGAGACAAATTGGAAAGGCATCAACATTAGCAAATTCCTTAAGTATTGCGGCCTTCCCTTCCATCACCGGTATCGCTGCATACGGTCCCAAATTTCCTAGACCTAAAATAGCCGAGCCGTCCGTAACAATCGCCACTGTATTTTTCTTAAGCGTGTATTCAAACGCCTTCTTACTATCCTTCCCTATCTCGATCGACACCGCCGCGACCCCTGGTGTATAAGCCAGAGAAAGTTCATCCCTATTCCTGAGCAAAACTTTTGTCAGCGTCCCAATCTTCCCACCATTCTTTTTATGCAATGCTAATGACTTTTTATAGTAGTCTTTCATAATTATTATTTTGGATGCTCCTGGCAGGAATCGAACCTGCATTTCATCCTTCGCAGGGATGTGTCCCCCGCCCGCCTGACTCGTCTAATGCCCTCAGCAGGAATCGAACCTGCATTTCTCCCTTCGCAGGGGAGTGTCCTATCCATTGAACGATGAGGGCGTCAGGCGAGTCGGGCGGGTATCCATTGAACGACAAGGGCGTGACACCATGCTATCGCATCAGCATATAAAAAACAATCGCCGTTGTGGCGATTATTTTTTCTTATTTAGAAATCTTTTTTATAGATTGAGCGAGGCTGGATTTTTTCCTAGCAGCGTTATTCTTCTTGATTATTCCACCCATCTTGGCAGCCTTATCAATAGCCTTATAGGCTTTTGGCAAAAGTGCCATAGCTTCTTTAGACTTCTTGTCTGCAACAAGCTTCTTAATCTCTTTAATTGCGGTCTTCATTGCACTAGCCTTCCTCAAATTAAAAAACCTCTTCTTTTTTGAATTTCGGACGGCCTTTTTCGCTGATGATGTTATTGGCATAATTTAAATGTTATTGTCAGAACACTATACACTACTTTCAAATTTTTGCAATATCAGTATCATTAAACTATCATGATTTCTCAACTCAAAGGAAAGATAACCTTCGCCAACGACAAGTTTGTTGTGCTCGATGTTTCTGGCGTCGGCTATCGTGTTAATTTAACCAGCACCGACTTGGCTGAACTTGCACAAAAAGACATCGCCCAAAACCAAACATTCTGGACACATCTTGCCGTCCGCGAAGATTCAATGGAACTTTACGGCTTCATCAACAAAAACGAACTAGACTTCTTCGAGCTTCTTATCTCTATATCAGGTATCGGCCCAAGAAAAGCGCTCGGAATTTTGTCCGTCGCGCCTGTCGAGACACTCAAAAAAGCTCTGCGCTCGAGGGATACGTCATATCTTACTCAAGTGTCTGGCATTGGTAAAAAAAATGCCGAAAAGATCGTACTTGAACTCAAAGATAAATTTGCTGCCATAGAAAGTGGTGAAGACTTCACAAGTTTGCGTGAAGAAAGTGATGCCGTCGCCGCTATCAAGTCATTGGGATACTCATCGGGTGAAGCGAGGGATGCTCTCCAAAAAGTTAACTCGAGTATCACAAAACTAAACGATAGAATCAAGGAGGCTCTAAAGAACTTAGGCAAATAAGCCAGAAATTGTTTTCGGGTATGTTTCAAAAAATTAAAAATTTTATAAAAAAGCTCACACCAAATTGGGTTTTATCTTTATATCACTTGCTTCTCGCAAAAATAGCATCGACTATTTACAGTAACCCGTCGAGCAAAATGATAATTATAGGCATCACTGGTACAAAGGGAAAAAGTTCTGTGGCCAGCTTCATTTGGTCGTGCCTTGAAGAGGCGGGGTATAAAACCGGAGTAGCAAGCACCGCAATTATAAAGATTGGTAAAGAGGAGTTTCCAAACACTTATCATATGACAATGCCGGGAAGGTTCACTCTACAAAAACTTTTGTCAAAGATGTATAAGGCCGGATGTAAATTCGCCATCGTAGAAACAACTTCAGAGGGATTAAAACAATGGAGACACATAGGAATAAATTACGACTATGCAATTTTCACTAACCTCTACCCTGAACATCTCCCCTCACACAACAACAGTATGGAGGAGTACAAAAAGGCCAAGGGTAAACTATTTGATTATCTTATGAAGACGGGCCCCACCAAAAGCTTAGGTGGAAAAAATATCCCAAAAACGATGATTATAAATAACGACAGCCAAAACAGGGATTTCTTTCTCTCTTTTCTTGCCGACAAAAAGATAACATACGGCATCAACTCGGGTGATATCAGAGCCACCAATATAACAAGCGATGAAAATGGTTCAATCTTTGAAGTTGGCACCTCAAACTTCGCTGTTTCAATCCCAGGTGAATTTAATGTTGAGAATGCCCTACCAGCAATCGCAATCTGTCATACCCTGGAAATTAGTGACCAAATCATAGCTCGAGGTTTATTTAATTTAAAAACAATACCAGGAAGGATGGAAATCATTAGCACTGGTCAAACTTTTAAAGTCTATGTAGACTACGCTCACCAAAAAGAAAGTATGGAGGCACTTTTAAAAACCGCCGGACAAATCGTGGCAAAAAGCACCGGGCGGATTATCTTACTCTTAGGTGCAGAGGGCGGTGGACGTGATAAAGCCAAGAGACCAGCCATGGGTAAACTGGCAGGTCAACTTGCAGACGATGTTATCATCTCAAATGTTGACCCTTACGAAGATAATCCGGGGGGGATAATCGAGGATATCGCGAAAGCTACCGAAGACGAAGGTAAGGTCCGAGGCAAAAACCTCTTTTGTATCGAAGACCGGCGCGAAGGTATTCGCAGGGCACTTTCCCTGGCCCAACCAAACGATGTGGTATTCATTACAGGCAAAGGAAGTGAGCAGTCGATGGTAATCGGAGGTAAA
>JACQCW010000048.1 GCA_016201425.1 Candidatus Vogelbacteria bacterium
AATTTCTGATGGTAAGTACTCCGTTTTTGTCAGCCATAGCTTCATATGAGAATTTAGTAACGGATCTTTTTTCCCCGCTAAATTCCTGTTTCTGTTCGTCGTATAAATTATCAAGAGATACTATATCTGCACGGTAAGTAAAATCGTCAGACAGTTTTGTCAGATGTGGTGCCACAACATACACCCAAAATACGGTGCCAAGCAGAACAATTACCGCTATGTAAAATATGTTATTGACCTTCATTGATTTTCATAATCAAACGGCTAATCCCTTTTTAACCTGCTTGATAATCTCGGCGAGACTCCAGTCCGACTTGATTAGATAATGAAGCGGTTTGCATTCAACCATATCATGAATCATTTTTTCTTCAGTCGCGCTTAAGTTTGTTAGTATTATAACAGGGACTTTCCTGCCCCACTTATCTTCACGTATCTTTTTAAAAGCGACCATACCATCCATAACTGGCATAATGATGTCTAAAAGAATCAGGTCGGGGTGCTTATCTAATGCCACCTCTACCGCCTCCTTTCCGTTCGTGGCCTCTAGAGTTAGGAAATCATTTTGTTTTAGGACATCTACGATAGGATCGCGAATACTCTTCTCATCGTCGACAATTAAAATTGTTTTTTGCTTGTTCATTTTTCATGAATTAAATAATAATATACCTTAATTTTCTTTTCTAAACGAGAAACTGACCTTCTTACCCAAAGCCTTTTCGTACCCTGAGACAAGCCCTGCGATAACCTTAGACGGACTTCCAGTAATTTTCAAAACTCGACCAGTTTTATCATCAACGACCATGCCATCAACTTTTCTAGCAACCTCAATTGCTTGATCTCCAACTCTCTGGCGCATACTCATAATCGTGTCAGATAGAAGTTCGAAGAAAACTCGTTCATCATGTGGAATATCTGAATAATCGAATGGTGTGAATCGAGCCAAGCGGCGATGTTCAGCAAATAGTCTCGCCAAATAGAAAAGAAGGACGCCAAGGATCAATATGATACCACTATAGAGAATAAAATCGCTCTGAAATATGCCCAGAATCTTTCTTTCTACCGTGAAAGGAAATTGAGTGGTGGCTGGAACTAGTTGTCCGCCATAAACAATGGCCGTTTTAGCGAAGTAAATTCCGGGAGCTGCGCCAAATGGAACTTGTATCGTTTTCACAAAACTGGCCGTTGTCTCAACAGCCACGGTTTCCTCGCTCGAATATATCTCAACCCCTGAATCAGTAAGAATGTAGTATTTTACAAGTACGTCCACCTTCTTACCACCACCAAAATTTGAAAGTTTTACCGAAATTGGTAGTAGTTCCCCTGGAGCCACCCGGAGCACTAGTCCAGCGCTCTCGGTGTCAACACGTCTACCTGCCGGTGCCGACACAACGTCGAAAAGCGGCGGGAACGCACTGATTAGTCTACCTTTGGGAGTTAAATTTTGAATTGGAGTCGGTATCTTTTCGCCCTCTGCCGGTTTTGAAACTTTTCCAGAAGTGATCTCTATCGAAGCTGGTAATTTCTCGGGAGTAGCTCCAGTTAGTAGGGCAGCTGAAAAAACCCCACCGCCCTGACCGCCACCAGATGGGGCCGCAGTGGGAGTTGAGACAACGGCTGGCCGGCGCCAGTCTGTTTCCACATCACAAAAGTGACAGTCAAAAGTTATGGTGCCAACTAGATCACCGGTCGCTGCACCAGTAAAGTTACCAGCCCCATCTATAGTCACACCGCCAAAGTCGACCCAGCCGAGTTGCTCACCCCAAGCGAAACCAGAGAGCGTACCGGTCCCGTCATTTAAAACTCCTCCCCTGGCTGGATTAAATTTTATAAAACCTTTATTCGCCGACCATGCATATCCAGAGAGCGTACTATCATCAACAATTACGCCACCAAAGTTAATATATCCAATATTGTTACTCCATGCATACTTGTGCGGACTTATAATAATACCCGCTAAAACACAATACACTGGCGCAAAGAGCAAGAGGATAGATATAAAAACCAATAACTTGTTAGGTATATATTTCATAAACTATTCGGCCGTACTGGTAGCACTTGTAAGATCTGTTGTTGTAGCCATTTCGCTTATTATAACAGGGACCGGCCCAACTTCGAGGGTTGTAGTTCCGTTCAGCACATCTACTGAAGTAATAGTTATTTCAGAAGTCGTTGCTGAAGTTATGGTTGAGGTCGTAGCTACGGAAATATTTTCTACTGGCATCGAGGATGTCATTGTTGGTGGCAACACTTTTTCTGGATTGTTCAATAATCCTTCAAGCCGATCACCATTTAGACAAATCTCATTTCCATCTGTCTTCTTAAGGCAGATCTCTTCGGTATGAATCCTCTTTGCAAAAACTTCAACGAGGCCATTAGTCGCATCGGCTAACAACTTTTTCAACCTATCAAATAATGAACTAAAAAATCCTTCGGAAACTCCTTGCCCCAGGTCAATAAAGACATTAAGAGTTTCATTCGTGTTTCCTTCGAGATAAGAATCGAGTGCAATACCAACTGATGACTCAAGGGAACTCGCTTTCCTACCAACACCAGGAATTGAAGAAAGGGCTATACGATCTCCAACTTTAATCGGCCCTCCCTCCAAAGAGATCTTGACCGGCACACGTCCAGATAAAGCTACTGGCCTCTGACCCAAAGCATTTTTATCTCCAAGAACAATGCCGGGGTTCGTAGAGATGATACCAACCAGAGGACGATCATCTCCTAAAACAGCGCGAGTAATAACTCCAGAAGATCCAGAATCGAAAACCACGATATCGCCAGATCCAATAGATGGGTCAGACACAGGATAGTTTTCTGCCAGGTCACTACCACCAAGTTGGGTTGTATATTCATAGATAACTACTCCTCCAGTAGCGCCTGCGGCACCAGTACCAACACCACCACCGCCACCACCACCATAGGCGTTACCGGCACCGCCAGTTCCAGCAGTACCACCACCAGCACCACCCATGCCGCCTCTGGGCGCACCACCACCCTGTGCCCCCCAAGTTGCTTGAGCGGGTGCTCCAGCTTCACCCGTAAGATTGAGGTCTCCACTTGATCCGGTTCCACCCGTACCGCCTGCTGCAGCTGCACCGTTAGCACGCACTCCTCCCGCTCCCCCAGTAGCAGACAAGAAAGTATCGAAACTTGAAGTACCGCCCGTACCTCCAGTTGAGTTACCGTTCACGACACCGCCCGCACCAATAGTTGCAAAAACAGAGGTAGTAGCGGAAAGATCTGAGGCTGTTAAAAGTCTGGTCGAATATCCACCACCGCCGCCGCCACCCGCACCATCACCACTTCCATCGCCATCGCCGCCACCACCGCCACCGCCCCAGACTTCAACAACCACGTACGATAAATTGGACGGTTTTGACCATGAGGTGTTGGTGACATAACTGCGAATTGCAGTAAGTTTAACTAAATTCCCGATACAAGTGCCGTTCACAGAGAAACATCCACCTGTGATATTGATACCGTTTGCAAATGTTGAAGTAGCGGTGGTCGAAGTTGCAGTGATGTAATTGACAGTTGGAGATGTAGAGGCAGATAACAAGTTAGTACCGCCAGTTGAAAATAACCACCCCTGACCAAACGAGGTCGCGCCAGTACCGCCCGAGGAGACACCCAGAGCCGAAGCCAGGGTCAGAGCACCGGTTGATGAGAAGCTAGAGGTGGCGGTGGCACCGAAATAGGCAGGACCATAGACAGAAGAGACTGAAGTAGAAGAATTACTGAACTGTTGAAGAGCAGCCCAGGTGTTTGTGTTGCTTGTGTTAAGAGTAATGCTATTAGCAGAGCGGGCTACTCCAGATCCGAAGGTTAAAGGAAATTCATAATCAGTGCCGCCAAGAGCAGTTTGTATTACGCCCGTACCATTGCCCTTTATTAGACCAGTGAGAGTAGTGGAACCGGTACCACCGCCGCCAACCGTTAGTATGCCAGAAATAGCTGGAGTAAAAGTTAACGTAGAACCAGAACCAACAACAGTAATTGCCGATGTAATACCGTTAGTTGATCCCGTTGAAGTCGAAATTGAAATACCACCCGTTAGAGTTTGTGCAACTGGTCCAAGGGAAGTAACACCGGAATTGGTAACATTGCCATTTGAATAACTAAGCCCCGAAGAGAATGTGGTGCTCGCAGTCCAAGTAGGAACGCCACTTAAGAGTGCCAAGATATTACCGGGTGTTCCTGAGCTGGTAGTTGCAATGGCGCTCGCACCGTTGCCATAGAGAAGCGCTCCGGAATAAAGATTTGTCCACCCAATGCCACCACGCGAGACAGTCAGTGTACCTGCTGTGTCAGACAAATTAACTCCCAAGGTCGAAGTTGCAACTAGACTATAACCTGCACCA
>JACQCW010000047.1 GCA_016201425.1 Candidatus Vogelbacteria bacterium
GATATCATATTTTTTGATTTTGTGAATCATATCTTTATCTCTTCCCTTCATAAGAGCGGAATACGTTTTTACATGACAAAGGATATGATTCATGCGAAAGCTCTCTTGGTTGATGATTACATTGGCTTGGTTGGTTCAAACAATATAGATGCGATGAGCTTTGATTTCAATGCCGAGGCCGGGGTTACATTTCAAAATAAGGCTATGGTGAGAGATTTAAAAAATATTGTCGATATCTGGAAGGCTGACGCTACACCATTCAGGCATAATGGTCGATTTGAGACTTGGTACTATAGAATTGCAGAATTGGTTGTACACTTTATTCAGCCGGTACTATAGAATTATTTTTTTGGAATTAATGTTGTGCCTTCGGGTGTGTCTTTGACTTCATAGCCAAGCTTTTCGATTTTGTCTCGCAGACTATCCGATTCTTGCCAGTTTTTATTCGTTCTTGCGGCGTTTCTCATTTCAAGCAGATTAGTTAATTCTTTGGTACGCGGAATTTCACGCATTTGTTTTGAAAAATCATTAATTTTTCCCTTGAGTGAAAGTCCAAGGACTTCGTCAAATTTAAAAATGGTCGCAAGACTTTTGGGTAAATCTTTGTTAATTCTTAACATATCCCACATCACGGCGAGGGCTTTGGGCATATTGAAATCATCATTGATTGCTTCGGTAAACTTGTTATTCCAGCCATCGTTAATAATATTAGTTTCATAAAGCTTAACTGCATCATTATAAAATGGATAAAAAATTACAATTAATTTACCAAGTGAGTTGCTGGCCTGTTTAAGTGAGTCCCAGGTAAAATTTAATGGCTGTCGATAGTGGGCGGTGTATGTTAGATATCGAAATGAGAGAGGGTCATATCCTCGCGCAATGATTTCTTCGATTCTGTATGTATTACCGAGCGATTTACCCATTTTGCCTCCGTCAACCATTAGGAAGCCACCGTGCACCCAATAGTTCACGGTTTTATGATTATAAATAGCTTCATTCTGTGCTATTTCGTTGGTGTGGTGAACGGGGATTAGGTCAATGGCTCCCGCGTGTATATCGAATAGTTCACCGAGGTATTTTGTGCTCATGGCTGAACACTCAATGTGCCAACCAGGGAATCCAACCCCCCACGGCGAACTCCATTCCATATGTCTTCGTTCATTTTTTGGCGAGAATTTCCACAGAGCAAAGTCGACTATATTTCTTTTTTCAGGGTTTACTTCAATTCTGGCGCCTACTTTAAGTCCTTCAATATCGAGTTTTGCTAATTGCCCATAATATTTTTGTTTACTCGTATCAAAATAAATTCCATCGGAGGTTTTATAAGTAAAACCTTTATTTTCTAATTGCTTAACCATTTCAATTTGCTCATCGATATGATCGGTTGCTTTACACCAAATCTGAGGTTCCTTGATGTTAAGCAGTTTGCACTCACTTTTGTATTTTTCTGTGAAAAAGTCGGCGACTTCCCGAGCTGTCTTTCCCTCCCTCCGTGCGCCCTTTTCAAGTTTATCTTCCCCCTCATCATTATCACTGACAAGGTGTCCCACGTCAGTGATATTTTGGACGTATCTGACTTTGTATCCATTGTATGTAAAAATTCTATTAATCAGGTCGCCCATTATGTATGTACGATAGTTACCGATAGTTGCGTAATCGTAAACAGTTGGACCACATAAGTAAAAGCCAATCTCTTTTTTGTTGATTGAAACGAATTCCTCTTTCTTTCTCGAAAGAGTGTTATACATATATATTTTGCGATCTAAATCCATTTTTCGTATTTGAAGAGTAGTAGGATAAAAAATGTTGTTGCACCCATTATGGAAAGGACTATCCAGAATTGATTTTGAGTACCTGCTAGAGGGTTACTAGCAGTATTCATGTCGAGAATCCCTACCATTAACGTAAGCGGAAAGGTTAGGAACGACATGATCGTGAGGTTCTTCATAATGCTGTTTGTCTTTGCCGAAAACAAAGAATCATTCGTATTTCGAAGATCCATAAGCACCTCCTTATTACTCTCAAGCATCGTCCAAACTCGTTTGTATTCACCAATAATGATCTCTGTGAAGTGATTGAATTTTGTGCCAAGGAGTTTTTCCTCTTTATCATCAAATGAGTTAAGAATCTCGTGGTGCATTTTGAGAGGCCGCTTGAAATCAATCAGGGCTTTATTAATGTTTGAAAGCACCTGAACCATTTTAAGTTCATTGCCAATAAATATTTCCCTTTCAGCTTGTGCCAGATCCCGAGTGACGTGATCTAATTCATGTTCAAGATTATCGTAAAGTTTTTTCATAATGTGATAAAAGATATACCCAGAATTATCGGTGTCTTCCGCTTTGTCTAGGATTGATCCTGTCTCAAACGATTTGGAGAGATCGAAAAAGACGTCAATTGGTTCGTAGTGAGATGTAATTATAAAATTTTTACCTATTACAAAATCTAGTTCTTGCGCAATATCTCTATTACCGCCATGTTTGTATTTGGGAAAGTGCAAGATGAGATACATATAATTACTGTAAAGGTCGACCTTAGCTCTTTCGCTCGGTCTCGATAGTTCACTAACAAGGAGCGTGTGGAGCTTAAATTCATCAGCAACTTGCCTAACCTCTTCTTCGGACGGCAATTCAAGATCGATCCAGTCGACGGTTTTATATTTATGTCTACTTATCATGATCCAATTATATCATGTGATAATTTTACTCTAGTCTTGACATAGTTAATCAGTAATGATATGCTGTCGGGAAACAAGTTCGTTTGCAGTTTAATTGCCCTTAGGGCAGAAAGCGAGGTCCACCATGGCTATCAAGCCGAATGGTTTCCAGTTCTCTTCTGGTCCGATCGATCAGGACGGCGGGACGATTCAGGGTGGAGTTCGTGCAACCAAGGAGGAGGCGCGCGCGAGTCTCGTGCAAGCCTGCGAGGAGTTTATTCGCAGTGCTACCAAGGAGACCACGATGGAGTATGTCTATGGCGATGGGGAAAACCAGTATGTCACGCGTGCGCCAGTTCCCGAGCCACTGGAGGGCTACACGGTTGTGGTTTCTCAGGGAATGGATCACCATGGTTGTGAGGATGAGGATTTCTACGCAATTCCTCAGGGCACGACCTTGGTTCCTCGCAAGGACGGAGTATATCTCGACCATCTGCATATCAAGTTGCAGGGCGAGATTATCTGGGTTCATTTCTGGGAGGTGGCCGAGGTTGTTTTTCCTTCCGGCTCCATGGAGCTTCGTCAGACAGAGAAGGGGGCACCTGCAGGGTGGGTGTCACTTCCGAACTGGCGAGAGGAGCAGGCAGATAGTTAATTGGGCTTTGGCCGCCGCATCTATGGATGTGGCGGTTTTTCTTGTCCAAAAATCCTTGACAGTTAACGTTGTATATGATAAACTAACTGGGAATTCAGGCTTATGGCTTGATTAACTGGTCTTTGAATTGAGAAGTTCAAAACTAAAAATTGGTAACGTTCGACAGCAGAAGGAGTGGTTCATGTGATCAACTTTAAGGAAATCTGGAAAGTCTTTTCGACTGGACACGGAACAGTTCTTGGCATCGATGCGATTTCGCTCTCTGCCATCTTTCGGATCGCGGAGCACGAGCTTCGTGGCAATTTCCAGGAAGCAACAGACATGCTGCACGGATTCTTGACTCACGAGCCCGTCGTATTGAGGTACGAAGTTACTCCAAAGGAGCTTGATGAGTTGATTCAGGAGATCGAGCGAAATACACGTTTTGAAGGAACGGTAGTGTATAATGCCGATGGTCGGCGTCGTTACGAGGACCTTCCGGTTGTCGGCTTCATGTTGACTGCGAACGGATTCCAAACAGTCACTCTTTCTGATTTCAACAATCAATAACTCTGACAATTAGTGTCCAAACAAGGAAGATGTCATGCGTTTCGTAACTGTGATTCTGATCGGTTTGTTTCTGATGATTCCGGTTCTCGCACATGCGCAAGAGGCGCTGCAGGAGCCGGAGGTGATAATTATAGTCCTTCGGCTGTAGTTCTGATGTGCGCCGAGTCAATGCCCGACCCGCATTTGATTTTTGGACAACTGCAGGGTACGATCGCGGTTGTTCGAAATATGGCCAACATTCTCCCACTTGCTGGACTCCAGCCGGACTCTATCGATACTGGGAGTGTTGAATATCCGGTAATCAACCAGGGTGCGCGGCTGATCATCGTTCTGGGACACACCAACTGTCAGGTTATGCAGAAGGTGGTTGCCAAGTGGAATGAGATCAAAGGCAAGGTCGCACCTATTCCTGGTCCTGGTAACCAGATTCCGCCAGCAAACTTGGGCGCGATCTATCAGGTCTTATATCCAGCCGTTACGAAGGCTAATAAGGACAGTGAGGTAGATCTGCTTGGGGCCTCGATCAGGAACAACGTGGCAAATACCGTTGCCGGTCTAGAAGGCGACACGTTCGTTTTTTCAAAGCTCGTTCAGAGTGGTGAACTCTTGATCGTCGGCGCTGTGTATGATCCAGAAACCCGAAAGGTTGAACTTCTTGATAAGTAGCTAGTGCTAGTCCGGTCTCTCTCGCAGAGATCGGGCTTTTTTGTTATACTAAATTTACCAATAGTTATATTGGATATATGGAAAATTATAAAAAATCTCTCGAACATATGAGTAAAAATCCCTTAGAGAAATTGAACGCGGAAATAGAGAAGGATATTTTGCGTAAAAAGAAGGAGGTTGAAGAGAAAAGGGAAAGGAGGGGCTATACTCCGTTTGGCGAGTATTTCATAAACCAACTTAAGACAAAAGTTGTGGAAGCGACCGGCGGTGTAGTGGCAATTGAAGATTTAGATTTAAGCTTTATTGATAGGCAAAAGTTTGGCGGTGATATTGCGATCAAGATCCCAAAAATTCTTAAAGAACGTGGCAATAAAGTTTATATTGCAGAAATAGTCCCTAAATTAGTCCAAGGATTACAGGACGCAGTTGTGGGTGAAGGAAAAATAGCAGAGAGAGTGGAGTCGAAGGGGATATACGTTAATGTCTTACTTTCAAATCAGTATCTTTTTGAAAATGTTTGGCAGGTTGAAAAGCTTGGCGCTCGCTTTGGTGAATCAGATGTGTATAAGAAGAAGCCGGTCGTTGTGGATTACTCGAGCCCAAATGTTGCTAAGCACCTGCATGCTGGCCATATACGTTCGACAATAATCGGCGAAGTTTTGGCTGATCTTTATGAGTCTGTAGGGTATACGTCGCATAGATTAAACTATATTAACGACTGGGGCGGAGTCGGCTTTTTACTAGAGGGGTATGAACGGTGGAACGACAAACTTCCCAAGTTTGAGGCAAAAAATGATGAACTGTATGCTGTGTACAAAATTTATAGACGAGGGGAAAAGGTTTCTCAAGACGAGGAGAGCTTACGGACTACTTTGGTGAGTTTGGCTCGTTTGTTGAATTTAAAGATCGTTTCAGCGATTTTAAGAACGCTGCGTTAGAAAGGTTTCAAAAATTAGAAAGTGGAGAAGAGATTGAATTTGATCTTTGGAAAAAGATGAAGGAGTGGAGCCTTGAGGATTTCAACAAATTTTACGATCTTGTAAATATTCATCACGACTATACCTTAGGCGAAAGCTTTTATGCTGCACGTGGTGATATCCTTGTTCAAGATAAATTATCAAGCGGCGAGATCGTACTTTTTACCGACGAGCTAGCCAAGAACGAGCTCAACTTTTTGCAAGCTGAGCTTGAGGCTAGCCGAATTACACAAGAGATCTTTACTAGATTGCAGGCTGAAGTTGAGAATGATATCGGTGTCTCTGTTGTACTTTTAAAAAATCATAAACGATTTTTGGTGAAGAAGTCGAATGGTACAACTCTTTACGCAACGCGAGACTTGGCAGGGATTGAACACAAGGTTGAAACATTCCACCCGGCGCGCTTGGTATACGAGGTTGGTGGTGAGCAGACAGAATACTTTCGCAATCTTTTCGAGGCCGCTAGGGTTTTGAATTTGGTTGAAAATGAATCAGTTGACCTAACTCATGTGGCACACGGTTTGTATGTTGATTCGAAAACTGGGAAAAAGCTTTCGAGTCGCGAAGGTGCCGAAAGTGTTGAAAGGTTAATTAAGGAGTCGATCAAATATTTTAGGGCAAAATATGATCAAAGGAGTAACGAAGAATTTCCATTGTCTGCTGATGAGAAGGATGCAAACGCAAAGAAGCTCGCTGTAGGTTCGATCGCTTTTAACGATATTAAACAAGACAAAAAGTTCCCAATTGCCTTTGATCAAGATATAGAGAAGAATATTAAATCGTTTGAAGAATCCGGCGGCGCTTACATTATGTATTCGCTTGCAAGAGCGCGAAGTATTATTAGAAAATCCGATGTTAAGCCCGCCGATGCTATGGTCGGCACGGAGGATTATAAGGACCTATCTGAAGATGAGGTGGGCATAACAAAAATGATCGCGGAATATCCACGAGTCATTTTAAAGTCTGCGTCACTCGACAGCCCGTCCATTTTGGCTGGATATCTTTTAGACTTGGCCAATGCCTATAATAGTTACTATGAGAAGTATAAGGTGCTCGAGAAGGGCAAACTTTTGTATCCACACAGGCTACTTGTGACCAACGCTGTTGCCACTGTTTTGGATAATGGCCTCAAGCTTTGCCATGCCGAGGCGCCAGAAATTATCTAAAATGTCAGAATTTGTTTTATATCGAAAATACAGACCAAAAAGTTTCAGCGAGGTGCTGGGTCAGGAACATATAGTTAAGACCCTTTCGGGCGCAATCAAGCATGATAAGCTCTCGCACGCATACCTTTTTGCTGGTCCTCGTGGTACGGGCAAGACATCAATTGCTAGGATTTTTGCCAGCGAAATCGGTACATCACAAAACGACCTTTACGAACTCGATGCCGCTTCAAACAATGGTGTTGATGATATTCGGAGTCTATGTGACGGCGCTCGAACGTTGCCCTTCGAATCAAAAAAGAAGGTGTATATCATCGACGAGGTCCACATGCTTTCAAAGGGCGCCTTTAATGCACTCCTCAAAACTCTCGAAGAGCCGCCGGTACACGTCATCTTCATTCTTGCCACGACAGAGCTTAACAAGGTTCCAGACACTATTATTTCGCGCTGTCAGATATTTAATTTCAAAAAGCCATCACATGCGGTACTTCGCGAGATGGTGGCGGCAGTTGCCAAGAAGGAGGGTTATACGATCGACGACGGCTCGGCCGACTTAGTTGCACTTTTGGGTGACGGATCCTTTCGCGATACACATGGCACATTGCAGAAGATTATTAGCGCCATGTCAGGTAATAAGATTAGTATAAAAGATGTCGAAGAAATCACCGGGGCGCCAAGAGTTGAAGTTGTGCAGGGGGTCGTGAGATCAATCCTGGATAAAAATCTACCTGAGGCACTCAAACTATTACGCCAATCTTCGAAAGACAATATAGACAATAGAGTATTTATAAAGATGCTCATTCACAATATTCGTCTTATTCTCCTTTTGAAATTTGCCCCTGAGATTAAAGACGATATTTTGGGAGAATTTTCACCAAACGAGGCAAAATTCTTGGCTGAGTATGGTAATCACAAAAATGTGGTTGGGCTCCACGGCGTCCTTCGCGAGCTCCTCACTGCTTATGAAGAAACTCGCTGGTCTTACATCGGCGAGCTACCTCTCGAACTTGCCTTAATAAAAATTCTAGGGCAAAATAGCTAATAATAGTTATATATTGGGAGATCGTCTAAAGGTAGGACAGCGGCCTTTGAAGCCGTGAATCTTGGTTCGATTCCAAGTCTCCCAGTCAGCTTGAGATAGGTTCTAACTTCGAAGAGCCTCTCCGTTACTTTTTATTTCTAAAATGGTAAAATAGCTCTATGAGAAAAATAGTTGTCTTTATGATGGTCAGCCTTGATGGAGTCATGCAAGCACCGGGTGGGCCCGAGGAGGATACCTCAGGGGGTTTTAAATATGGAGGGTGGACTGTTCCTTATGCAGATGAGTCTTTTGGGAAAATATTAAGCGAAGAATTAAGTGTGCCATTTGATTTGCTTTTGGGTAGGAAGACATATGAGATATGGGCTGCGTATTGGCCAAAGCAAACAGGCATGGTGGCCGATCCGTTTAATAAAGCTAAAAAATACGTAGTATCTAATGAAGTTATGGACGTGGCGTGGAAAGAATCAATTCTTATCCACGATGACGTTGTGGCTAAAATTAAAGCCTTAAAAGAAGAAGATGGCCCAGTGCTTCACCTGTGGGGCAGCAGCGTGCTTTTGCAAACACTCCTCAAGAATGATCTGGTTGATGAACTCCGACTCAGAATCTATCCTGTTACGCTTGGTGCCGGAAAGCGTTTGTTTGGGGAGGGTACAATCCCTGTCGCTTTTAAGTTAGTAGATTCTCAAGCTTTACCAAGCGGCGTTATTTTAGCCAACTATGAAAGATCTGGTGAAGTTAAAACAGGTTCGTTTGTTTGAGTATAAATGGTCAGTCATTATTAGTATTCTCATTACATATCAACATCAGCGCTTGCATGGGGGTTTATTTTTTGTAAAATATTGAGCATGAAAAACAAAACCATAGTTAGTATTGTATTAATTCTCGTATTTATTGGCGTGATCTATTTTATGAGTTTAGGGAGTGGACAAAGTGGCTCGAAGTCACAAGATCAGTCTGATGTTAGTGTCAGCACAACCACTATCTCAACGGTTGCCACATCAACTACCGCTGAAGTTTCGGCTGATAATTCGAGCTCTAAAAACTTGAGCCACATAATAACCATTAAGACAAACATGGGGGATATTACTTTTGAAACATTCGACGCCGATGCGCCAAACACTGTTAAAAATTTCGTTACTCTTGCCAACAAAGGTTTTTATGATGGATTAATTTTTCACAGAGTAATTCCGGGCTTCATGATTCAAGGAGGCGATCCGCTCGGTACAGGGGCGGGAGGACCTGGATACTCATTTGCTGATGAGCTTGACCCAAGCACAGATTCTTATAAGAGCGGATATCAAAAGGGTGTAGTGGCGATGGCCAACGCCGGTCCTAATACGAACGGGAGCCAGTTCTTTATCATGGTAGATAATTATCCTTTGCCATATAATTACACCATTTTTGGTAAGGTCGTTGCTGGTCAAGATGTGGCCGACGCGATCTCTAATGTTGTAGCCGACCAAAGCAGTAACCGTCCAATTTCAAATGTGATAATGCAAAAGGTAACAGTAACAAATAATACCGACATTAAATGAGATTATTGCTAACGTCTGGTGGATTAACTAATGTTTCGATTGCTAATGCGCTTTTTGAATTGGTGGGTAAAAAGCCGGAGGATACGTCGTTGGTCTTTATTCCTACGGCGGCAAATGCTGAAGTTGGAGATAAAAGTTGGTTTATAAATGATCTTTTAAACTTGCAGAAGCAAAATTTTAAGTCGGTTGATATCGCTGATATTGCTGCCGCACCAGAGGAGGTTTGGAAGTCAAAGATGGACGCAGCCGACGTCCTATTTTTTGGCGGTGGAAACACTTTTTACTTAATGGATTGGATAAACAGATCGGGATTAGAAAAAATATTACCAGAGTATCTGAAATCAAAGGTTTATGTTGGACTAAGTGCTGGGAGTATGGTGACGAATAGAGATTTGGCACTTGAACTTTCCCAGGGTTTATATGATGAAGATATTGAAAAAACAGAAAATGTTCCGGGGCTTGGGTATGTGGATTTTTATTTTCTACCGCACCTAAACTCAGAATATTTTTCTAAATTACGTGAGAGTAATATTAGACAAGCTGTTGGTGGAATTTCAGCTAAAGTTTATGCCCTCGATGATCAATGCGCTCTTAGGGTGGTAGACGGGAGTGTTGATATTGTTGGTGGCGGTAAGTATTTGGTGTTAAATTAATAAATGAAAAATATATTTGATACGATACGTCGAAGTTTGAGAATCGACAAGTGGTTATATTAGAAATTCACCGATGAGCTCCGCTGTCTCTTCGGCGTTATTGAGTACCACAACATGGTTCGCCTCTTTTATAATCTTTAATTGGGAATTTTTGATTTGCGAGTGCATTAATTCAGATATATTGGTGGGAAAGACGCTGTCTTTACTACCCGATATAATGAGAGTTGGTACCTCAATCTTTGTAAGTTCAGTGGTGAGATCATTTTTTAAAATTTCTCGAGAACTTAAGATGTAACTCATTACTGAATTACGCGCAATCGTTCGCATGAGACCAAAAATTTCAATGTCTTTGTGATGTTTTTGTGACGGGTAGATTGAATGTCCAGCACGAACAGGTGGCGGGCTAATAAGCGCGAGAAAATCGGTTAAGGCGAAGCTTCCCGGTATTTTGAAGTAGGAAGGCGGCAGATAACTTCCTGCTATTAAAATAAGTTTCTCAACTCTTTTTTGGTGAGCGAGTGTTATATGGGTTGTTAGAACAGCTCCAAGACTGTGGCCGATCAAGATGACCTTATCAAGTTGTTCTGCGTCAAAGACTTCTATAACATCTTCAACAAATCTTTCCAACTTATATGCTTCAGGCTTGCGCGGGTGCCCAGAGTGTCCATGCCCCCGGATGTCCATCGCAACTGCCGAATATTTCTTTGCAAGTAAAAAGTTTTTCACATATTGCCAGGCATCAAGGTCGCCGCCAACTCCATGAACAAAAAATAGGACAGGTTTGCCCGCACTATGTTCGCCATAAACTTCGTAATAAATTTCGGTCCCGTCTCTGCTTCTAATTAATTTTTTCTTAGTCACGTTTATAAGTGTACAATAGTTTGAGATTTTATATAACATATAATTGTAAAAGAGATATTTACAAAGTAAGGACGGGACCGAATTTTGATAATTATCCTGATTCTGAGTAGGGATTAGCAAGTTTTAAGCCTCGTCACACCAGACGAGGTGTTCTTTTTTTGATACAATATAATTAAATAATTGAATGAAATTAATATCAATTAACATTGAAGGAGATTTGCACAATGATGCTGTTTTTGATTTTATCAAACAGGAAAATCCTGATGTTGTTTGTATACAGGAGCTGTTGGAAAGGGATTTAGATATTTTCAGGCATCAGCTGGCTTTTGATAGCGTCTATCAGCCCTTCATGTTTTGGAGTAATCCAGTGTATCCGACTTTCAGAGGTCAAAGACAGGGAACGGCTATTTTTGCCAAGTTAATCAAAGCTTCGGGTGCAATATTTTATACTGGCAATGAGGAAAATATTTTAAAGTCATTTGACGAATATCTTTCAAACGAACAATTTCAAAAAAACAGGTCATTTGTGTGGGCCGATGTGTCCAATCTGGATGGGCGATTATTCAGATTTATATCCGTTCAGTTGCCCGTCACCAAAAAAGGCGAGACAACTTCTTATCAACTCGAGACAGTTGAGTTGCTTATCGGTGAATTAGATAAACTTGGTGAGTTCGTGCTTTGCGGGGATATGAATGCACCACGTGGTAAAGAGGCCTTTAGCCGTTTGGCAAGCAGATATAAAGATAATATTCCAGCACAGTATCAAACTAGTATCGATCAAAATTTACATAAATCAAAAGGTCTTCAGTTAATGGTTGACGGATTATTTACAACACCGAAATACAGTGTTTCACAAGTTAGATTGGCTGACGGATTGAGTGACCATATGGCGGTTATCGCGCTTATCGAACATCGGTGATATAATAAATAAAACTTAATAATCAATAAATGAAAAAAGAAGTATATATCGAACCAGAGACTGGTCTTAGTATAAAAAAAGTAAAGGTGGTGGACCCAGAAGATGCCGGGATAATGTCGACGTTTGATCGCATAACTGAAAAGATTATCCACGGCAGAACCAAAGATGAATCAGGCGGTAGGACAGGTGGTATGGGGGCAACCGAAATGATGACAAGTGACGCGATCATGGATTTTGTAGATTTGGGAATACCAGAGAAGGTACTTGAAGAATATCCAGATTTGGCTCGCAACTGGCTTTTGGGTAAAAGTATATCCGAGGACGATCTTAATATCTTAAAGCGTTGCTATTTAAAGGCTATTAAGAAGGGTAAGATACATTTACCGCCAGAATATCTTAACTAGGGAAGTACTTTATCGGTATTTAAATTACTAACTAAATCTAAAAGATTATGAAAGAGCAAAAAACATCGATGACCAAGTGGGTAGTAGTTATAGTTTTGGTGATCATCGGTTTGATGTGGTTAAGTGGAACAAGTACATCGCCAAGTCAACCATCTGTTGTCCCAATAGCAACAACCAATGACGTAATAGTTCCTGCCGTGCCAGTTGTTGCCCTTAAAACATCATCTGATGCTAATCTGGGTGATTTTTTAATTGCCGACAATGACATGACACTCTACTACTTCATCAAGGACAAACCAGGAGTAAGTAAGTGCTCTGGTCAATGTGCTGCCAATTGGCCCCCATATATTGTTACAAAGAATGTTTCAGTTGTCGGCGCCACAGGTATTAGTGGTAAAATTGGGACAACAACTCGAGAAGATGGTGGGACTCAGCTAACTTACAATGGCATGCCTCTGTATTTTTGGTATAAAGATCTTAAGGTTGGTGACGTGAATGGCCAAAATATTGGCGGTACGTGGTTTGTTGTCAAACCATAAATGCCTAATCTCCTTTCAGGAATTAAAGGTGAAAAGATCGAGTTGGTTATAGCACGTATTGGTCTTGCTTTTCCCTTTATCTATGCCGCGGTTGCGAGTCTTATTTATCCTGATAATTGGATTGGTTTTTTTCCAAAATTTATGATTAACGCGTTTCCTAATTTCCTCATTCTCGGGTGGGCTATACTTCAAATAGTTGTTGGCGTTTGGCTCATCGTTGGTAAAAGAATTTTGATTCCAAGTGTCATGGCTTCGGTCATGCTTATTGGTATTTTTATTTTCAATTTTAGTTTACTAGACATCATATTTCGCGATGTTTCAATTCTTGCGACCGCGATAGTTCTGACCATCTCAGCATATCGAAACGAAAAAGGATTAAGGATTTAGTAGATTTGATTTTGAGCGAGTAAATATGTATGTCTATTCGAATGGTACACAAAGTATTTAGGCATGCGGATGTTTTTCCTCATGAAATAACCGTAGCTCCTGCTGTATACACGACTCGCACCACAGCCAAAGGTGTTATTTTGAATGCACACAATAAGATTGTGCTTGTGAGTAAAAAGGGTAGTGGCTTTTACTCATTGCCTGGTGGTGGTATAGAAGAAGGCGAGACGCCTGAATCGGCACTTATGAGAGAGGCTCAAGAGGAGGTTGGATGCGACATAACAATTTTGAAGAAGTTTGCTACCACAGAGGAGTGTCGAGACAAGACGATGGAATTATACAAGACAGATTGTTTTTTAGCGCGAGTACTTTTGGAAGATGAAGGTTCAAACTTTGTTCCAGATGATAGTATGTTTGGTCTCGAAAATATATGGATTAGTCGTGCTGAGGCCGCAGAATTATTATACAAGCAGTTGATTAAAATAAAACTCGGTTCGGACAATTATTATAATAGAGGATTTAATTCTGCGCGGGATACTTTTTTTGTCAAAACTAGCCTGGAAATTAACCTTTTATAAACCTAGTTAGTTACAAGGAGTATGCACATACATTTTGTTTGCACTGGTAACTTATATAGAAGTCGCTTAGCTGAGGCCTACCTTAGATCTAAAAATATTCCAGGTTTATACATAAGCTCAAGTGGAGTTTTAGCGGCTGACAATACCAGCGGGCCTGTAAGTTGGTATACTATAAGACTTCTTAAATATTTCGGCATCGTTAAAGACGTTGCTATGGTGTGGACTCAGACGACAAGGGAATTGTTAGAGCAACCGGACCTAATAATATTTATGGAGCCGTTTCACCTAGAGACCTCCAAGGACAAATTTGGATACGAGGGGCAAAATTTCGAAGTATGGCATATAAAAGATATTGATCAGGTCTTTAATGGAAATCGAGAGTTAGAGCAGCAGTGTATTTTTGAAACTGAAGCGACCTTTCAAAAGATTCGGGAAAGCGTAGACGGCCTTATTATGAGAATTGGTTCAAAACCTTAAAAACCTTGCGTTTTTACGTGATTTATGGTATGGTTATGGCATGAGAAGAAACGCACAAGAATTGAATATAAGCCAAGCTTTAATACCACTTTCTGAGTTTATGGAGTCATATAATAAAAATATGCCAGCCGCTTTTCCGCGCGCAACTCCAGCACTATTAAAGAAATTTAAAGAAGATCATGCTCTGCTTTTTAAGCATGGGGACATGTGGTCTCTTGATCAACATCGCAAAAAGTTAATGGACTGGCTACCGAGAAATGCAAAAATATAGTAAATAAAATCCCACCGTATCAGGTGGGGTTTTGTTCAGGTGATTTTGAAGTTTTCAATTTTATTCTCCAGCTTCTTTCTAATAGTTCTATCGAATTGGTTAAGATAATATGGCAAATGCTGCATGTTCATCTCTTTATAAAGGTGAATGGAGACACCTCTCAGAATCTTTTCGAGAAGACCTTTGTTGAAAAAGGATGCAATAATTTTTCTCAGACGTCGGAACCCGGCTCCAAACTCCATAAAATCGGGGAATGGATCGGGATCAGGCAGCCTGATATTTGTGGCATCTAACTCTAGGATAAGACATTTTGCGCCGCGATAACCAGCAAGCTCTAGGTCGCGTTTAAATATGTCGTGGTGAGACGCGTTAGAGAAGTATTTCTCCATTTCAAGAAAGTGGAATACCGACGGTGCTTTTCGTGGTAAGGTGTGTGCGAAGGTACCAATAATAACTAACTTTTTTGGGTCACCGCCTTTTTTGATGTGTGAATCAATAATCGATAGAATGGGAATTGATTCCTTTTGTGCAGCGTCCACGAATTGTTGCCCGTTGACTGTTTGAATCGCAACGATATGTCGGATGGCGCAAGAGGCAACAACTGCATCGGAAATACTAACATCGGGCGTTGTGTCTTTAGAAAATATATAGATACGGGAGCCCTCGATCAGGGTGGCAACAACTTCTAGGGGTGGCGACGTTTTTGCAAAGTCATTTGTGCTAAGGCCTTGGTCTAGTAGTTTTTTGATATTTTCACCTCGCACTATTCCTGTGCGATGATCACCAAGTTGTCTTAAAATTGTTGAACTTGCTCTCCAACCCGAGACGTAATAAGCAATGAGGTTTCTAAAATTATCTAAAAAGCGTTTTGTCTCGTTATGTTCCGCAAAAAATCCGATATCCTCAACCACATCTTTCAGATGTAAACCCACCAATCTTTTACGAATCTCCTTGGCTTCAACTCCACTTGCAGCGAGCGAGAGAGGAATACCGGAGCCACTTGCTGTTCTTATGCCATCGATATACTGTCTGTAAGGTTCAAGTATTTCCCAAAGGCTTAACGAGGCAGCTATAGCCGGAATAGCCCCAACACTACCCACTACATATATTGTGTGGCCTGTCTCCTTCAAGTGCCGAAGAAAGTCGCGGCTTGCCGCGGGGTGGTTGGTTTTTCGGTAAAAAATTAATTAACGTATTTATGGAATATGATTTTTTGGTTATAGGATCGAGCGGAATGCAGGGTAGGATTGTTGTGCGTGATTTATTAGAATCCGGGTATAAGGTCTACTGTGCCGATCTTTATCGTGACGGATCTGAAAAGAATTTGGTCGAACATCCGGGAACACCTTTTGAGTTTATCGATTTGCGAAGGTACGAAGATCTCAAGGCTTTCATAAAGAAAATTTCGGCAAGAGTCGTTATAAATTGTGCCGAAGGAGATTGGAATCACGATGTTTATAGAGTCTGCTTGGAAGAAAAAAGACATGTTATGGATTTAGGGTCAGATATCCCTGTTACGAAGGTTCAGTTGGCAATGAATAAAGCTTTTAAAGACATAGATCGTGTGGCTATAACTGGATGTGGATCAACGCCCGGTATTAACAACATAATGATGAAGCATGCTTCTCAGTTTTTCGACAAAATAGACACTATCGAGATCGGTTTTGCCTGGGATTCGAATGTAAAAAAGTTTGTGGTGCCATTTTCAGTGGAAAGCATTATTGAAGAGTTGACTGATCCCGCGCCAGTTTATGAGGCTGGCCAATGGCTCGAGAGAAATCCGGCCGAGACCGAAGTTGTTCGGGAATTTAGAGAGATTGGTTCACAGAAATGTTACTTGGTGAGGCATCCTGAGACGTATACTTTTACTCAAGACTACGTGACGTTTGAGCCCAAAAATGTGAGATTCTATGCCGGTTTTCCAGAGCACTCTCTCGAGGTTCTTAGGAAAATAGTTGAACTTGGTTTCGGTGCAAAGGAATTATTAAGTTTTGAAAAAACTGAAATTAGACCAATCGATGCGGTTTCGAGAATTTTAACCAGATTATCAAAGCCAGATAATTATACCGAGAAAGAAAATCTTTGGGTTGAGGTTTCTGGAAAGGGAAAAGATGAGGGTATAAAGATCGTTCGTATGGAGTGTATCGTGATGACCCTACCGGGCTGGAGTGATGCGGGGTGCAATATTGATACAGGTTTGCCCGCCTCGATAATGGCACAGATGATTCTCGATGGCCGTATTACTGCTCGGGGTAGTTTTGCCCCCGACATGGCTGTCCCTACGGAAGAGTTTTTTAAAGAGTTAAAGAAAAAGGGCATGACCGTCTTCCAAGACGGCACTGCGATTAACTAAATTTATGTGTTATTCAGCAGGAGCAAGTTTCGTGGCGAGTGGAGGACTAGCGACTATCGGGGTCGTTTCATTAAAGGCCGCTGATAAAAGACAAAAGATGCTTGCGGCCATTCCTTTCTTTTTTGCCATTCAGCAGGCAGTTGAGGGCTTTCAATGGATCTCGCTTAATGCGGGGAAACCAAGTATGACTTTGGCTTATACCTTTCTTTTCTTCGCATTTCTCTTTTGGCCTACCTATATGCCCCTTACGATCTTTAAGCTTGAACCGAAAAGAAAAAAGTTGCTTGGTTTTCTTCTTATGTGTGGAGTTGTGATATCATGTTTCTTACTTTGGGCGCTTCTTTCAGAACCCCTTTCTGTGTACGTTCGTGGTAGCAGCATTTGTTATGATATAAATTTTCCCTTTGGACTAGCAATTTCAACGCTCTATGTAGTTGTGACATGCGGGGTACTTTTATTTTCTAGTAATAAATTTATGAATTGGGTAGGCTTGTTGGTGTTGCTGTCCGCAATTATTTCAGAAATCTTTTTCTATTATGTTTTTATCTCTGTTTGGTGCTTCTTTGCCGCGATCATAAGCTCCCTGGTCTATTTGTATATTAAGTATCCGAAGATATATGCATCTTCCCTTGACAAATACAATCTGGCATGATACACTTCTTGCGTAACTATAACTGAGTTCATCGACAACGAAAACCCGGTAACAATTAGGAGGCATTGTCATGGCCAAGAAAGTTGCTCCGATCAAGCCCGGCGAGATCACGAAGGCAAAGAAGGTATCCTTCCCGGCCGCGGTACTCCGTGCGTTCAACGAATTGATCGTGAAGCACATGTCCGGCAAATCGGCTTCGTTCAGGCAGGACGAGGTCATTGAGTTGATCATGGCGAAGATGCACCTCGAAGGCAATGAGCGCAACAAGATCTTCGACAACAACTGGCTCGACGTCGAGGCTGTGTACCGTGCTGAGGGGTGGATCGTAGAGTACGATAAGCCTGGATTCAACGAGACCTATCCTGCCACCTTCACGTTCAGGAGCAAGTAAGGCCAAGCCTAAAGCCCACGAGTATTGGGAACAGGAACGGAAAGGGAGAAAATTAAAATGGCAACCAAGACTGAAATTGCCTTGATCCAAAAGATCACGAAGGCACAGATCAAGCTTGAGAGCGCACTGGTCTGTCACGCAGAACAGTGTTCCTCGAGTGATGACTCTGGAGCCCCCTGTCGACTGCAATTGCGGAGCTGACAAGAGAAACCAGATGATTCACTCGGCGATGATCGAGCTGGATCTGGAAAGGTTGTCGTAGGGGAAGCAGTAACATGCTTCAACGCCGTCCTGGCGCAAGTCAGGGCGGTTTTTCTTTTTTTAATAGGGTATTATCTGATATACTTGAGGCGTTTATGTTGAATGAAAATTTATCAAGAATTGGACACGATAGGATTTGCCCGGTGGCGGTTATCATTCGTGATGGTAAAATTTTGCTTGGACTTCGGCACTATACAAAAGATAAGTGGAAGGCAACAATTGTTTGGACTATTCCTGGTGGCAGATGTGATAGCAGCGAGTCGCTTGAAATCACATTACGAAGGGAGGTTAAAGAGGAGGTTGGTATTGAAAACCTGGAAATTCTTGAATATTTAGGCGAAGTGCCAGGGGCTAAAGAGGGGGATATTGTTCCCATGTTTTTGTGTAAAACTCAAGAGGAACCCAAGTTAATGGAGCCGCAAAAGTTCTCCGAGTGGAGGTGGTTTACTCCACTTGAAATTCCCACTAACTTTATAAATCCTAAAGCCCTTGAAATTATAAAAGAGAAATTATTTGATTGATTTTTAGGAAAGAAAAAAGGCGCCAGGGATTTCTCCTTGGCGCCTTGAGCTTATGAGAGTCTTCGGCCCTTTGATGGCCAGAATCTCTCTTCCTCTTCTCTCAATTCTCGCAGATATCGATCTTCATTTTCGAAGATCTCTTCCACAGCGCGAATTGCCTTCGCGCTGTCGGTTTCTTTGCGAAACGAGAGACGAGTGACTTCTACGAAGGTGCCACGTTTTTGGCAGAGAGGACAATATACCCGTGAAAGTTCCACGGGCTCGTCATCGCCTAGCCAAGACTCAACGTAGTTGCAACCTCCGCGCCCAGTGGAGCAGATGTAAGCACTCATGGCATCTCCTTCGCCCGCACCATCTCGGCGCGGCTGATTGATTGAACGTCAGCTCGTTGGCCAACATTCTCTTTTTTTTGGAGTGTAAAGATGCCTGAAGTGTCTTAGCTGCTCCTAATTGTTCAGTCTTTACGAGAACAAACTATTGGCAAGCGTTATATCGTTTTTACAGCTGGGACAATTGGTGATGTAATAGTCACCTTCCTTCCAGTCGGAAACGAGTTCCATCTTGTCACTTGCATCCAGCTTGAATCCACAGCCGCAGTGGCGACAGTTGACCTCATGACCAATCCACGGCTTGTCGGGCTGCGGTTTACCTGCGCGAAAGATCTTTGCCATTTAGAGACCTCCTATATCATTACCTGGTGATTGTTGTAACGACCAGCTTTAGTATCAGATTTTAACGTGCCGAAGATAGACCACCAGTGACATGGTAATCGCATTGATGAGGGCACTTAGTCCGAGGCAAACCATGAAGACGTTATTTCGTCTGAAGTAGCCATCGAGTGCGAAGGCCACTTGCACGACGAAGTACGTCGCGAACATCATTAACGAAAGGCCTTCGGTTTTGTGATTCTGAACGATCTGCACCAATTGCGGAAGCATTGCTCCCACGTTGATGAAGCCAAATAGCCAGATGATGAACGACCAGTGGATCCTTTTTGCAAGCTCTTCTCGGGCCACACTGTCTCCTTTGCGGTTACTAGTTATTGTATATTTGAAATGTTCTAGTTCGATTTGGTAGTAGTATATCATGTCGTGGTGTCTATGTCAAGCATAGATACGCTTACAAATAAAGGATTTTTTTGGTATATTTGGCCTATGGTTGACGAATTTACGCAAAAACCTGATGCTATAAGGCGGCTGGGGGAAGATATTTTTGTATATCATAAAGCTAAGCGACTTCGTACAGATGAGTTTGAGGTTGTGTATGTGAATGAAGCTTTTGATAAAGAATTAGTAAATGAGCTGGCTATAGTGCTGGTTGATGACGCGTGTCCGATAGATGTGGAAAGTATTACTGTTTATGTAGATAGACAAAAGGACAAAACTGACATTAGTCTTTCGGGTAATCAGGGATCTGGCCGAGCGGTGTATTATGGAAAGAAATATAATATTTTGGGTGTCGGTAAGACGTCTTTGTGCACGAGTACGGAGTCGAAGCACAGTACCGGGAAGATGGAGTTAGTCGGATCACTTCGAAGAGTCATTGTGTCATGCTGGATTAACTACTTTAGTGAGAGAGCTGGTTATCATCCAGTAGTGCTTGCCTTAAAAGAGAGTAAAGGGTTTAAGTGGGCACAAAATCCTATTCCGCTTGCAGTACTTGTTCGTGCAGACGAAGGATATTTGGATCGACCGAGCCATATAGAGTATTTGCCTACCATCTCTATTAATTTTGAAAAGATATTAGTTGAGTATGCGAAAATGGATGCTGAATTTTTCGCTTACCGATATATGCTTGGCGCATGGTCTAATGGTAACTACTCGTTAGATGGTAGAATAATTGACCTTGAGACGATCTCATTCACAAAATATCGTGGACCATATAAAACAGCGGGGTCTAAACATATTGAGAATTTCTTTGGTTATGAGGGCAAGGGATTTGTATTAATTTTGAAACAGTTAGCAGAAGTAAAGGGGGTTGAAACGAATAATATAGAGAGCAGATTTTTTGAAGAAAGAAAAAAGTGGTTGATGAGATGTTTTTTAACACTGCAAGGTGCAGGTGAAAATGGAATCAAATTTTGTGAGGAAAGGTACTACTCAGAACTTGAAAGTTTAACACACTCTTTTGAGATGTTGTCTAAAAAGATAGGTCCTAGGCGTGTTAATATGAATCTCTACGTCGGGGTGTCCGATGAAGATGATCCGAGTTTACTCGACATGTCCCAGTTATTTAGAAACTTGGCGAAATTGATTGCCTTACCGGATCGCGAAGGAGTGGCGTACGATCTTCTTGTTCGAAACGTAGCGCTTGATAATCTGCTACCGGGCCTTGTGTATGAACCAGCACTGACTAAAGATGGGCAAATAAACACAGGTGAAGTTTTTATAAAAGATGAAGTTGTAATTACTTACGAGCAAAAGAAAAGTTTTTTGAAAAGCGTTGAAGTTTTTATTCGCGACTTATTTAAATTAGTAGATCAACTTAATAATGGGGGATATCTGCCGGTAGTTGATGAGTGGTCAAAGAGGTTGATGACAATAAATCAAGATTTGCCCACATTTAATGAGTTAAACCAGAAGTTGTTTTTTCTTTCCGAAGAGTATCGACTTAGAAGACTTAAGGCGTTTGATCTTTGGAGTGAAGTGGAAAAACTTTGTAGACTTCCGTGGTACAATCAAGATAATTATTAGTAATAATTTAATTTATGGGAAAGGGAGATAATCGCCAAAGAAAGGAAACTAAGAAACCAAAGAAGAAGAAATAGTCTATGCAAAAATCGCCATCTAGGCGATTTTTTGTTAGCATGTCTATATGAAGATTAAGTCCGCGAAATTTATAAAAGGTGTTAGGGGTACTCACACTCTACTGGAGAATGGGATTCCACAAGTTGCCTTTATTGGTAGATCTAATGTTGGAAAGTCGAGTACAATCAATGCCCTTACCAATCAGAAGGGTTTGGCTCGAACCAGCTCTTTTCCTGGCAGGACTCAAGAGATAAATATTTTTTTAATAAATGAGTCTTTCTATCTGATTGACTTGCCGGGTTATGGATTTGCCAAAGCGCCGTTAGAACTTAGAGAAAAAATTTTAAAATTGATTCGCTGGTATTTAATCGATTCTGGTGTTGTACAAAAAAAGATTGTTCTCATTATTGATGCCAGTGTTGGAGCTACAGACAGTGACATTGAAATGCTTGGTATTTTAGAGAAGGAAAATAAAAACGTTGTTGTGGTGGCCAATAAGTTCGATAAAATAAAATCGTCAGAGAGAATTAAACAACTTAAAAAAATACAGGATGTTTTTATAGATCATAAGGTAATTCCTTTTTCCGCTGAGAAGAAGATTGGTCTCGATGAACTTATTGATGAGGTCTTGAGATAATAATTAGACGTCGGCGTTGTACGGCAAATTGACTCCATCGTGGCCGAGCGTAAGCTTGGTTTATGATAAATAAAAAAGTACATGTAATAGGTGGTGGTACAGTTTCTCATGTCAGAACACATCTAGCTCTCGCGGCTCCGGCCTATGGTGGGACAGCAAAAAAGATTGCAGAGATGTGCGAAGAGCATGATGGTAAACTGGATGTAATGCTTCATCTTACTAAGATGGCCGATTCGGCTAGTAGGATAGAGACAAATCAAGATCTTGAAGAATTGGTTATAAGGCTATTTGACGATCCTTTAACTAAGATTGTCTTTTTTAATCCTGCCGTGGTTGATTTTGAAGGAAAGATTACAGACGACATTGTCTCTGGAAAAGATGCAAAGAGGTTGCGTACAGCCGATCTAAATGATGAAGTTGTTACTTATGACATGAAGTTAACTCCTACAGACAAGATTATTTCTCTTTTTAGAAAAGGTAGTGAGGGAAGAGCTCCGCGAAAAGATATTTTTCTTGTAGGATTTAAAGCTACGGCAGGAGAGACTGCGGAAGAGCAGTATCGTCAGGGACTTAATATGTTGAAACAGACCTCTGCAAACCTTGTTCTTGCTAATGACACCGTTACTCGTCTCAATATGATTATTGTTCCTGAGGAGGCGGCATATTGCGTGACCAAAGACCGTGAGGAGGCTCTAATTCAACTTGTTGAAATGGCGTACCTAAGATCACACCTCACTTTTACACGGAGCACGGTTGTTGCCGGAGAACCAATCGCGTGGGTGTCAGATTTGGTGCCAGAGTCACTTCGTACTATTGTTGATCATTGCATTGACCGTGGTGCATACAAAAAGTTTCGTGGAGTTACGGCCGGACACTTTGCTGTAAAGGTTGATGATACGACCTTTTTAACTTCAAGGCGAAAAACAGATTTTAACGATATGAAGAATGTTGGCTTAGTTAAAGTTAAGACTGATGGTCCAGACACAGTCATTGCTTATGGTAGTAGACCTTCCGTTGGTGGACAATCTCAGAGGATTGTTTTTGAGGAACATCCAGACGCAGATTGCGTTATCCATTTTCATTGTCCCAAGAGGGAAGGATCACTTGTTCCGACTGTGTCTCAAAAAGAATTTGAGTGTGGGAGTCATGAGTGTGGTAAAAATACTTCTCGCGGGTTGGTACGATTTGGTAATTTACTTGCAGTACATCTCGATAATCACGGTCCAAATCTCATCTTTAATCGCTCCATAGATCCAAATGAGGTTATTAGTTTTATTGAATCCAATTTTGACCTCAAGGAAAAGACAGGCGGATACAGAATATCCTAGCGTTGGTCAGTGTTTGTGATATTATGGTTTTTTATGTTACAAATTAATAATCTTAAAAAAGAGATTCGGTCGTATGGTAATCCTACACGAGCCTAAAAAGAACTGAGATTTTTTAAGACTGGGAAAGGTGAGTATGGCGAAGGGGACAAATTTCTGGGTTTAATGGTTTCGGAGACGAGAGCTGTCGCGAATAAGTATAAGGATTTGGAATTAGCGCTTATTGCTGGCTTGCTAAAATCAGAGTGGCATGAGGAGAGGCTTTGCGCCTTAGTTATTTTGGCCTTGCATATTTTATACAATATGGTATAAATCTCGTCTAGGAGGTGGTCTTTGTGAATATAGTTAACAGCAACCTGGGGCTCAAGAGGGCACTATTCCATATTGTTTCAACTATCGCTATTGGTTTTGTCGCCGCTAAACTGCTTGGTGTTATGGCACTATGCGTGGCATTTGTCGTTGTCGGCTTCATTGAGCACGACAGACGGTTTTACGAGGCACTTCAGAAATATCTGGTTGAACGATTTGGTGGTTTTATGAGCGATGAGGAGAAGGCGTTCCCACCAAAGCTTTCGGGAATTCTGCCAATGATCGGGTCGTTGATTGTTGCGCTAACTTTTCTGACTCAATCGCAATTTGGCCTTATGATCATGATTATGGCGCTTGGCGATCCGGCCGCGCGAATTTTTGGGATCATGTTTAGTCAGAAGTTTGGCAACGATAAGTTTCGTTTGCCATGGGCCAAGAATAAGAGCATGGCTGGCTTCGCCGCGATCTGGACTGTTGCGGCAATCCTCTGTGCCCTTTGGGGTTATGCCTGGAGTTCGGTGGTACTGATAAGTTCTGCTACGGCACTGGCCGAGTCGCTTGGTAGTCGAGCCGCTTGGTACAGGGACGATAACTTAACCATGCCGCTTACATCGGTGTTAGTAATGCCGTTCTGTACCTAAATTTGTCGTTAGCCCCTGAAATTCCAGGGGCATTTTCTTTGAAGTTTTTTTGGCATGTAGTAAAATTGCTGTATGAGTGAAAAGTTTAAAAGGTCGGAGGCTAAGAAAGTGCTGCTTGATGAGAAGCAAGGGCTACTGAATTTTGTGCCGGAAGAGATGAAGAAAGAGCCAGAAGATCAAAAAGAGATTGTCGTCCCTGAGATTGAAAGAATTAGTTGCCAATACTGTCAGGACGTTGGTTTTTGTAAATTCTGTGAGCGTGGTAGGATCGCAGAAAAAGAACGTATTGCTGCGAACGCCCATAAACATCTGCGGAACGATAGTAACTACCGTAAACGCAGGTGGAAGTTTAAAACAAAGTGATCGAAATCCCGATAGTTAAACTGTCGGGATTTTATTTTGAATTTATCAAAAAACATGATAGAAACAAATTAGGGATTTGTACATTGTAATTTAGCTGAAGTTCGTATGAAAGAGGGTGCCCATATGTTGAGATGGTTAAAAGAGGTACTGCAGACAGAATTTGGAGCGATGTGTCTAGTTGTGATTTTGTATCTCTTAAAAGTTCCAGCAAAATTGGCGCTTGGGGTTTATATTCATTCGCCAGTGATCTATGGTGATGCGTGGCACAATATTGTAGATATGGCGCAATCGCTTTTAGTTATTGGAGCATTATTTTTTGCGGGCATCTCAAAGATTGCAGTCAATCTTGTTCTTGCGGTCGGTCTAATTTATACAGCTCGCGATGTTGGTCTCTCCTCGTGGGGCGGTATTTTGCAAAACTTTCCGATAATTAGAGAATGTGTGCCACGAGTCTTTTGTGTCTCAGCACCTCATTTGCTTGTCTTTGGTCAGCAGTACCTGGATCTGATTTTAATCGTTTTGGTTTTAGGTGCGTTACTTTCGCTGGCTGTGGGTAGCTGGCAAATCAGGATTGGCCAAAATATTGGCAACGACAATGTGGTTCTTAACGGTAAAGAGACAATAGGTGACAGCGCGATTGAGTTCGCTGTGCTTTTGGGAATTGTTGGTGAGTACTTCTTCACTATTTCCTGGCTTGAATATCCATTAGGGCTTGTGATAGCTACGGCATTATTTTGTGCAGGCCTCAAAACTCTTTATAATAGTTTGTTTGTGAATTAAAAAGCCCCTCCGATGTCCATCGGAGGGGTTTTCCTATTTCTAGGCGTTACTTGCCCTTGGGTGCGGCAACCTCTGCGACCGGAGTCGGAGGCGTGGGGGCTGGAGTAGTCGCATTAGTCGTTTCCAGGTCACTGTACTGACCTGCGAAGATTCTGCGGGCCCGGCGATCCATGCCAGCTCGGAGATACTCGTAAGCAACTCGGCAGAGCTTGTTGATCGGATCTCGAAGCAGCGTCCAGAATCCGCTGAATGGCCACAGGGTGGACCAACGGACAAAGTGCCGCCAGTGACGTGCGATCTTGGGCTCGAGATTCTTCAGGTCAACACCATTACGACCCAAGAACTTTACGTACTCGCCTCGGAGCTCAAGAGGAACTGCATTGTCGTAGATGTTATGTTCCAGAAGAAAACGATTCTTCAGATCAATGTGATCGTGAAGTCGGTCAATTACGTACAGTGGCCACTTGATAAATGGTGTGTACACGAAGGTACCGAAGAGCAGATATGCCACGAAGCCCAGAAGGCTGTAGAACGGATGTGCCCAGATCAGAGCGAAAACGTTGAAGTCGCTCCACTTGGCAAACGCAAGAGCAGTGACGAAGAGAATTCCCGCGGCCCAGTCGCCGTTCTCCTTGTCGACCTCATAGATCACCAGAAGAACAATTCCCAAAAGAAACAGAAGACAGGCCGGCGAGTTTAGCACGAAGATCGCCGCCAGTCCAGCCAAGATCCATTCCGGCATAATCATGACCTCCTTAAGGTCTTTAGGTGTGCGTAATGCACGTAATCAAAATTCAAGGAACCATTTGTATTTAGCTTCAGTTGATAAGCTACTCATAATCTTGTGAGATGTCAAGTTTTATGTTATTGACAGACTAAAGATTATAGTCTACACTATACTCAGATGAGAAAGACCTTTTAAATACGAGATATTTTAACACCACAGGAGGTGGCTACAATGTCCGGATTTCTCGACAAGGTTAAGGCAATTGTTGAAGTAAAATGGAATAGAGAGGCCTTTTTCAAGGTTGTGTCAGAAATTTATCCATCTCTTGATCCTCGTCATAAGTTACTCAGACGAGCATATGAGGATACAAAGCGAGGGTTCCAGGGCATATTTAGGGAGGGTGGGGACCGGTATTTCGAACACCCCAGGTTTGTCGTTCTGATTCTCATAATCTATCTTCGGGTCAAAGATCTTTCTGTTATTTTGGCAGGCATGCTTCACGATAATTCTGAAGACCTTCCAAGCTATCCGATAGAAAGAGTTAGAGAAAACTTTGGCGAGCGTGTGGCCGAACTCGTACAACGTCTAACAAAGAGACCGCGTTCTGAGTTTTCTTCTAAAGAAGAGCAAGAGAAGGCTTACCATGCTCTATTCGCCACGGCGGACAGAGATTTCTTCTTGATCAAGCTTGCTGACCGTCTTCATAATCTGCTGACACTGGGTGCTTGTTCTGAGGAGAAGATGCGACGCAAGGTAGAGGAGACACGGCTTTATTATATGCCATATGCCGAGAAGTACTGGATTCTTTATCACGAGCTTGATGAAGCAATGAGAGAGATCGAGAAGAAGTATTTACCGGCCGGATCTTCTATCCCAGATTCCAAATACTCCACTTACTAGAAATAATAATTCCCCATCAACTTTTGTTGATGGGGATTTTTGTATATAATTATGAATATGAAAAATCGTGAAAATGTATCTGGGTCAAGGGCGGTTGAATATAAAATTCCTAATATTATAGAGATTAACGAATCACAAAACAGAATTGAGATTGGTAAAAAGACTATGGTTATGTTGGTTGGTCTACCTGGTAGTGGTAAGAGCACCTTTGCATACAATAATTTTCCTATGGACTCGGTCATAAGTACAGATCGTCTTCGGCATGAATTGACCGGTAATATTCACAATCAAGTTATTTCCTCCAAAGCTTTTCTACTCGCACGAAAAATTGCAGAGACCCGGCTGAAAGAAGGGGAGATATCTGTGTTGGATGCTCAAAATCTGACTGAGGCCAGAAGAAACGAGTTTTATGAGATAGCAAAGAAGGCGGGTGCCAAAGTGGTCACAATTTTTTTGAATGTATCTCCTGAAATGGCCGCAGAGCGTGATACAGAAAGAAAAAGGCACGCTGGTGCCGATTATATTAAATCAAAAAAGTCGGAATTCGCTGCTGTAAAAAGGTCGCTTGAGAAAAGTCGGCATATTGATACGGTGTATATTGTTGATCCTGAAGCGGCCTCTAGCGTGAGTGTTGAGTTGCCACAAGAGTACATAGAGTCTAGAGAAGCAGATAGAGAGCTTATGAAAGAGGCAGAAGTCGCGGAGACGATTCTTGGTTATGCGGAAATTGGACTACTTAAAAAGGAAAATATGGAATCACGCGAGTCTGTGTCTGTGCCATCCGGGTCCTTGATTACGGTTAGAAATATTGAACAGAGTAAAACTTCAGAATTTTTGGATTATAACTTCATGTCACACCAGGTTATTGATGTTTTGTCTGTTGCACGCAGGTTAAGCTCTGATGTTTCAGATCAGGCTGTAAATGATGTAGTCTCATATTTAGTTAAAGAGCGAACAAAATTAAATCTTACATCCGTTCTTTCTTATCCATCAGAATTCGATTTAGATAAAGTTCTCGCGCGAGTAGAAAAGAAGTCAAAGGATGGAAATGATGGGCTAAAGCTACTTGTCTTCCCTGTGAATCAAGCTTCTGTTAATAGAAAAGATTTTATAAATGTAGAAAGAGGTTTTGATCTGAAGGAAGAACCCCTATTTTTGATTGGTGATGTACAAGGATGTTTAACGGCAGTTCAAGAGCTGGCGGGTAAGATCAAGCACGAAAATTACGAGGGGGCGCATAGTGATGAGGAGTATCAAAAAAGAAAAATAGTTTTTGTTGGTGATATGGCCGACAGGGGACCGTACGATGCTGAGGCGGTTATATATATTTCGGCCTTGGTGCGACAAGGGAGGGCGGTGCTTGTGAGAGGTAATCACGACGACAACTTACTCAAGGTCTTAAAGGGTAATCTTAGCGCTGGTTCTCGCGAGACAAATAAAACGGCCAAAGAGCTCAGAGAAAGATTGAGTCAAAGGTCTATAGAAAAAGTTATTGAAATGTTAGAGGCCGCCCCGTCCTATATAGAGTGGAAAAATTTAGCCGTAGTGCACGCTTCATTGCCGAGAATGCCCCTTACGGAAAAGGATATTGAGAAGGATTCTGATAAACATATCCACGGTATTCGAGGTGACTTTGCTGGTGGGCGTAGGCCGGCTGAAAAGCTTAAGAATGTTGTAGCCAAGGATCCAGGTATCCTGGTTGTTGGTGGACATACACACGACGAACCACCAGCGCATGTAAATATGATTTCAGGCACTGTGGGATTAGATCTGAGTACCGATCTGCGCGGAGTGCTTTATGGAATGTACTATCCTGAACTTCAGTTTTTGTCGGCTGAAGAGCCTTCGGTTGTAAATTTACACAAAATTATGGAGGGCGGTGCACTGCCAAGTGGCCAAGATCTTTTGGCACTTGTACGATATGCTGATGAGCTTGGGATGATAGAAACAAAGCAGGGCATTGGTGAATATGCCGGCCTGACAATCATCAACTACTCTAGAACCACGGACGCAAGTGGACTTTGGGAAAAGTTACCGACCCTCCGACATTTTAGAGGTTTGATTATTGACTCCAACGGTAGCGTTGTAGCGAGGCCATTTGAGAAAACACATAAAGCGGGGATTGAGATTCCTCTTGAAGAGCTTAATATTGTGCCAGAAAAAGTATTTGAAAAAGCCAATGGATCTATGGGGATTGTTTACTTCTGGAATGGTAAGTGGCGAGTATCTACTAAATTTAGTTTTGAAAATAATAACTTCACCAAGCCGGCTCAAGATCTTTTGGATAAGATGAACAAAGACAAAATGGATCCTGCAAAAACATATCTTTTTGAAATTATTTTACCAGACGAAGCGCATATTGTTGATTACGGTAACGAAAAGTCACTAATTTTACTTAATGCCGTGAATAAAGAAACTGGTGTTAATGACGAGTGGAGCCGTGTTGAAGCCGCTGCGAATTATATGGGGACTCGTGCAGCTGTGGATCTGACAGGAAAGTTCAAAGGCATGACCATAGCTCAAATTTATGAGTATGCTCAACAAGAAGGTACTCTTGAAAATCTTGAAGGGCTGATGGCGCAATATCGTGATAAGGATGGAAAAATTATAACTGTCAAAGTGAAGACACGTGGTTATGATGACAAGAAGTTTGTAAGAGATCAGCTTGATTGGGAAAAGTTGGTGGAAGAATTTAATAAAGAAACCTTGGATATTGATGAGGACAAGAGGGAAAAACTTTTGAAATATAACTTTGATAATACTTTTGCCAATGCGACACTTGAAACTAGAATTACTTGGATGCGAGATCGAGTGAACGAGATTGTTAACGAACTTCGAGATCTGCTTGTGCTGCCGAGCGAACTAGCAAGATTAAAATACGAAGAAAATATTGAAAAGGGGATGAATAAGACGGCTGCATTGAGACAGGCGGCAGCCGCTATGGTTCCGGATCTTGAAGCATATATGAAAGCTTCAAAAACTGACAAACACAAGGGTGATGTTGGTTATATCATCTCGTTCCTAAAATCGGTTTTGTCAGATGAGTCAGAGCCCGAGACCAAATTACGTGACCAAGCCTTTAAGATTGTAAAAGAGGAGATAGAAGCCGAGGAAAAAAGGAGACCGAAGAACTCGTTTTGGTTAGTACCGGGTAAATAGTACTGCTTGTAATGTCCTCAGTATATTTACTCGTTAGATAAACTGGCGATCTGTTCGTCGGAGAGATTTAGTAAATCACCAATAATCTTTTTAATTAAACGGGTTTTTTCGGCAGATGTAAGGTGGGCCTCTGGACCGCCAGATGGTTTACCATTTTCAATCCACCTACGAAAGTAATCACCATAAGTCTTAAGGGGTAGTGATACTAAGATAATATCATCGACTGGTCTCTTAACATATCTTCGATTTTTTGGATCATCAAGCGTTTTTTTAGCAGCATCTACTACCTCTGTTTTTTCTTGTAACATATCTGATCTATTGGAGACTGTCAGCTGTATTCCGAGTCGCCTTTTGCTTTCAATAAAAGCCTCACGTCCATCTTCGCCTTCTAGTGCAACCCCTAAGTTTCTAGTTCTAACTGACACCTTTAAATCGTATTTTAGTTCCGCATCCTCAAATGGATTTGCAAGTTCAACAGTAAAGTTAAGCTCAGGATGTTTTTGTTGAAAGCGGAGGAAGAATGCATATATGATTCTCTCGGCGATTACACCCTCTAGCTCCTCGGTGTTAGTCATTTTTTCAATATTTTTAAGAGGTAGCGAGCTTGTGACTTTCGAAACACCTTCTATGTAATATAGTTGCTCATTGAATATTCTTGTAATATTTTGTTTGGCTTCGGCAAGATCCGATATCTTTCGAATCTGTCTCCATGTTTTGTCTGATACAGATTCGTCCGGCCTATACCTTTTGTCCCACTCGTAATCAGCCTCAATATCCGACAAAGATATTGGTATTATTTGATTTTGTGATTTTATTAGTAACCCTCCATCAGCGTCTTCATAAATTGTTTGTCTACTGGCCTTCTCGTCGACATCATAGTCTGTGTGCTCATCTATGTTTCGGAGACGCTTTTTTAGTTTTGCGACCTCTAGTCTTTTTTGAATATTTAGACGAATTAATGCGGCGCGTTTGTTGACATAATTTATGTAATCAGTCATTTCTTCTGGTGGTGACGTTTCGCCTCGCATTGTTCGCACCACTGCGGTTTTAACTGTTTCTGGTAAGGTATCGAGTTCAGCTAAAAGACGGTTTTGCCAATATTGTCTCCAGCCACTTTTAGCAGAGTCCATGTTTGCGTCTCTGAGTTCCTGAGTACTTGTCACTGAATAGTTTCCGTAATTGTCCTGATGTTTCAGTATTTCGTTTACATCTTTCAAGATCTTATCAAATCTTTCTCTCTCTCGCTTGAAACTTAGTTTGTTCCACCTTCCACCAAGAGGGTTCTTTGGTTTGTTTACAGTATCCGAGCCATTATTTTTATTTAGTTTTTCCATCTCGTTTAATAATATAGCAGATTATGATAAAATGGCTAAAATGGAACTAGAGAATTATCTGAAAAAAATTTTAAAAGGAGAAGTGTTGGGAGACGCTGCGTCAGTAAACAAATTTAGTGGAGATGCTAGTTTGTTTGAAGTTAAGCCAAAGATTGTCGTTGCCCCGCGTGATTCTGAAGATATAAAAAAACTTGTAAAATTTGTTGTTGATAATAAGCGCCAAGACCCTTCACTTTCGTTGACGGCGAGGTCGGCTGGTACAGACATGACTGGTGGCCCTCTTGGAGAGTCAATAATCATAGACTTTTTACCACATTTTAACTGGCTCGGGCCAATTGGAGATGATGGGATGATCACCGCGGCCCCCGGAGTTTTTTACCGAGATTTCGAGAAGGTGACACTCACCAAGAATTATATCTTACCATCATATCCCGCGTCTCGTGAGTTGTGCGCTATTGGTGGAATCATTAATAATAATTCGGGCGGTGAACGTTCTCTTGTGTACGGAAAGACTGAGAATTATGTTTCTCGGCTAAAGGTTGTACTGTCGGATGGAAGAGAGTATGTAATCGAGAAGTTGAATAAAGAGAAACTGGACGCTAAGATGAAACAGATAGACTTTGAAGGCGGGATATATCGTGCGGTATTTGGCTTGTTGGAAAGTAATTACAAGTTGGTAAAAGGCGCTAAACCGCAGGTGTCAAAGAATTCTGTTGGTTATAACATTTGGGATGTTTGGAATAGAGGTACAGGAGAGTTTGATCTAACTAAATTATTTATCGGATCTCAAGGAACTTTGGGCATTATGACTGAGGCGACCCTTACGTTAGTTAAGACAAAAAAGTCCTCTCACATGGTTGTTATTTTCCTGAAGAATCTTGATGGTCTGCCATTATTGATTACGGAGATCCTAAAATATAAACCCACAAGTCTCGAATCGTTTGATGATCATACTTTGAAATTGTCGATACGATTTTTGCCAGGCCTCTTAAAACTGATGGGGTTCAAGAATCTATTTTCTCTACTTTTAAGTTTTTTGCCTGATGCTTTTGAGGTTATCAGAATTGGTGTTCCAAAACTGGTTGTGCTCGTGGAGTTCGAGGGTGATGGTGAGGAGGAGTTGATTCAAAAATCCCGTGAGTTACGCGATACAATTAAGAAAATGGGATTTGATTCGCGAATAACTAGAGACGCAGAAGATGAGAAGAAATATTGGACCATAAGACGTGAAAGCTTCAATCTGCTCCGTCATAAAGTGATCGGTAAACAGACGGCACCATACATTGATGATCTAATTGTGAAGCCCGAATTCTTGAGTGAATTTTTACCAAAACTTTATGAAATTTTAGACAGATATAAACTTTTGTACACTATCGCAGGACATGTTGGTGACGGTAATTTCCACATTATCCCACTTATGGATTTAAAAGATGAAAACGAGAGGGCAAAAATTTTACCGTCTATGAAGGAGGTTTATGATTTAGTTTTTGAATATCACGGATCAATTTCGGCTGAGCATAATGATGGACTAATGCGTGGTCCATATATTCAAAAAATGTTTGGCGACGACGTATATAAAATCTTTAAGGACATTAAAAAGATTTTTGATCCACAAAATATTTTTAATCCACACAAGAAGACCGACTCTTCACAAGAATTTTCGCAAGCGCACATTAAACGGCCAGTTTGACATTTTGGTATTTTGAAGATAGTGTAATACAAAATAGCTCTTTAAATTATTGAGAAAAAGGAGTGTGCGCATGTCTATCACGATTCAGTTGCTGTGTACAATTTACATTGTGGGCATTATCGTATCCTGTGCCTATAAAATATACCAAATTTCGAAGGAAGAATATCCGCCAGATCTTTTTGACAGCTTGTCGTTCATTTGGTTTTGACCGCTTCACTTGCTTAAGCCAGTATTTGACTGGATTAGGTCGCTTCCTTCCAGAATTGTGGGACTTCATGCGGAGCGGATTGCTATATTCGAGATGAATACAGCGGATACTCCACGTTGTCCAATTTGTGCTGAAGATTTTGTCATCCATAACGAAGCCAAGAAATGCAAGGCGTGTAGGGTTATGATCCATCCAGATTGTTTAGAATGGAATGCTGGGCAGTGCGGGATATACGGCTGCAAGGGAAGGGTGAATTGATATGATGGACTCTATTTGGCAGTTTGTCGGATATGTCAGTGTTGTGGCGGTTCTCGTTCTCTACTTGGCTTGGTACTTCCGACAACAGGAAATACTCCAAGAAAAAGAAAATAAAAAGGAGAAATAAAAATACCCTCAGATTGCTCTGAGGGCTTTATTATTTAGATATCGTCCGGGCCACCACGTCCGCCCGTGTCGTCTGGTCCCGTCCCAACGTTATCTAGGCGTTCGACCCCGAAATGTGGAATCTCCTTCGTATCGGTTGTCTCCTCGAAGTGAGGTCCGCGACGTTTGCGGTTCTTGTGACCAGCACCAGGATCAACGGCGTTGTCGATATTATTTTCAGGCATCTTCTTTATTTTGGTCATCTTTTCTCCTTGCCTTGTTCACAATCTTGGTTAGGCATTCGATCTTATAGCAGATTTGGAACTCTTTTCTTGTTCTCCTGATTAGTGCGAGGATATTGTACCCTGCACATTTACAGACAGAACACGGTCTGCCGATATCGCTGTTCGCAAATTCGAATCTGGACATTATTACTTACGAATTAAATGTACAGCCAGACGAGCCAGGGCCAAGCGGGCCAACGGCGTTCGTCTTAGTCTTGTTAAGCTTCTGTTCTGCCCGATCGCGCAGTTCAGCGAAGAGGGCGAGCGCACAAGCAGTCTTGTTGCAGATAGTGATCGTCCTAACCACACCGTTGCCACCAATCCCTGCTGGTGTCCAAACGGTGACCGTGACTTCAGTGCGACAATTGTCTTCAAACTCGACATTGCAAACCACACACTTTTCGGTGATCATTTTTTCTCCTTAGGCCATCGGGCCGTCATATTCGTAATCGTCATCATCGTCTTCTATACCATCGACGAAGTCGTCGGGTATCATCTGTGGATTTCTATTACCAAGCCGTGAATGCTTTGTAGACCATGACGCAGATCCAAAAGAGCGAAATACAGTATGGAAGGGTCCAGTTGAAAAACTCGCGAACTGAGTATGGAGCATCTTTGTAGGTGAAGCATCTGAAGGGCCCATCGTAACTATTTTGGCTTGAGAAGTCATGGAATGGATCTGCTAGGCAAATTAGGAAACAGATCGGTCCCAAAAGCTTGAACACTAGCGGCGTAAATATACATGTAAACATTTACAGTCTCCTTTCTTGTCAATATTATATTGAAAAAGACCAAATAGATTCAAATAACTTTGTATCATAATGGCTAAAAATTGTCGAGCAAAAATAAATGCACATCTAAATGATGTGCATTGTTTTGAGTTTGTTTTTAGTTTTGTAATCAGCCACCCACACATACATTTGGGTCATCGTCGTGATGTGGCGTCCATCCAGAGATCTCTATTGTTCGACTCAACTCACCTTGTCGTGGTTGATTTTCCTCAATCACGCCAAACTTCGAGATAGTAAATCCCTCGTTTGAGAGCAGTTCTTCGAGGTAGGATTGAATTTTACTGAAATTTTCCAGATTGGTGATAAAACTAAAATCGTATTCAATAAAAGTTCGCCTTTCGTCTGCCGCCCCCTCGGCAGCTTCGACGATCTGCTCGAGGTTCCATTTTGCAGTTCCCTTGAGTTCTTCCTCGTGTTCCTTGATTTCTGCTTCGTGGTCTCTAATCGCACTATTGTATTTATCACGAATCGCATCAATGGCCTTTGGTTTGACTTGTGCAACAGGTGCCACAACCTTGCTTTTTGCCTCGTTCTTATCCTGTTCAATTTGATCTTCAGATTCTAGTACTCTCACGTTTTCCTCCTTACGTTTCTCGGCGCTGATTCCCAAAATATATCCGCTCCGGTTTTCATTTTGGTTGTGATATCGAGAGACTTTTCCGTTTTTTTTGCACTTATATTCGAGCTTTGTTAGTAACCTTATGACCTTTTCAGCAACAGGCAAAACCATGAATTTGCGCTCATTTACAATATAAAAACCAATGTTGACCACTGAGCCCTTGGCCTCGAGATCATCGATTTCTTCCCAACGTCGATTCACATCTTCAGCATAGTGTTTAGCTTGTTCCTCAATTTCACTTTCAATTTGTCTCCGAACTGTTTCCTCACTTGGTCCCAATCCCACAACATCCTCCTTTGTAAAAGATCTAAATGTTTCTTATTTGTTGTAGCACCAAAGAGGTTACTTGTAAAGGTATTCGTAAACGTTCCAATATTCTTAAGAACGTGGAAATATTACTCCAAGACCCTAATATATTTTTGGGGGATTATCTGAGGAACCAAAATTTCTGGCATATCTATAGAATCGGGAATACCATCTGGTGCATTTTTAAGTAGTTGAAAGTGGCCTGTAGTGTAAGGCGTAGTTTTAAACTGTTCTGGATTATGGATGTTGTCTCCATCTGTGCGTTCGGGTCTTTTATACCACCTTAAAAAATCTTTCAATGTCATTAAATTTTCCCAATAGGGGATTCCTTGTTCTCTAAGCGCCGCAATCTCCGACCAACCTTTTGAAGGTGTTGAGGTTTATAATTTTTTATGTTTTCATACTGAAATCGTAAAGTAGAAAGATCTTGCTTTATATATCTATTTGTTGCCCCACCCAATCCATGTCCAATCTCTAAAAAAGGATAGGCATAAATATTATTTCGACACTCTTTCGTGTTAGGATACTTTCTTTTTTGTCTAATCGATGTTCTGGATGTTTCATCAATTAGTTTATTTAATCTTAGCTAATTCTGCAAAAAGATGAATGGTTGAGATGATGCATTTTTTCCAGTCTGGAAGATAAAGAGATTCGTTCCACGAATGGGCGTTGGTTTGAGGATCTTCGACACCCACCAAAAGTGCCGGGGCGTCGTTTAAAGCTTTGGTAAATGGTTCTACAAAGCCTATAGAGCCACCGGAGCCGATGAACACCGGTGCGCGACCATACCCTTTTTCAATAGCAATTTTAGCTGCAGTAAAAGCCTTGTGTTTGGTGTCGGTTTTCCACCACGAAACAGATGTGTGTGGTTTAATGTCCATTACAATACCTTTCGGCGCGCAATCGAGGAGATATTTCGTGAGCGACGCTAAAGTTTTTTCGGGACTCATGTTGGGCACTATTCGGATGCCTATATGTGCCCAAGCTGAGTCTACAATAATGTTTGAGACCTGCTCGCGCGATGAAGCCTGGATTGCATTGACAGAGAGCGATGGTCTAAACCAGATCTGCTCGTTGGGTGAGTATTCGCTGTCATGCTCGAGCTTCACATCTTCGAGGACACAGGCTTGTTCGCGAAATATCTCTTCGTTCCAGGGCAGATCATGAATAATCTTTTTCTCTTCTACAGATAGTTTTGCCACGTCGTCGTAAATTTCAGGAATCAAAATTTTGCCTTTATCATCTGTAAGTTTTGCAATTATTTTAGCAAGAGCTTGAACGGGATCAGGCAGCGGCCCGCCCCACATACCCGAGTGTACTGGTTGTTTAAGTGCTGATACTGTGATATCTACGGCAACTATGCCTCGTAACTGTGTTGTTACGGCGGGGATTCCAATATCGTAATTTCCGGTATCTGAAAGAATGATATAGTCGGCCATCAGTTTATCCCTGTACTGATTTAGAAGATGCGGCAAATTTTCTGAGCCGATCTCTTCTTCTCCCTCGATAATTATTTTTACATTCAATGGCAGTTCGCCAGATGACTTTAAATATGAAGACACTGAGGCAATAGTCGACATAACTCCGGCCTTGTCATCTGCTGCACCACGGCCATACAACCTGTCTCCCTTAAGCTCCGGTTCGAATGGTTTACTGTTCCATTTTTTTACATCACCAGTGGGCTGCACGTCATGGTGCGCGTACATGAGAACAGTTTTTGCGTCCTTTTTACCGAGCCACTCGCCATACGCATAAGGATGGCCACCATTAACCTCTAATATTTCAACATTTTGTAGTCCTGCTTCTTTCATCAGCGCACCTACGGCAGATGCCGAACTTGCGACATTTTTTCGATCAAAACCGTTGGTCGATATGCTGGGAATTCGTACCAGAGATTTTAGGTCTTCAAGAAAGTTCTCGTAATTTTCTTCAAAATATTTTAAGGCGTTTTCTGTTTGCATAATTAATGAAAGTTTAAAACTTATGTCTTAAAATGTAAAGACTGATATTGCAATAGAACACCTCCTTTGATAATGTATTGGCAGATATAGAAATTTGAAAAAGAGAAAGGAGACACAGGATGATTAATGATTTTTTGCCTAGATATTATGAGGCGTACGGGACTGATGTGAAGTTTACAATTTTGCAAAGTTACGTCGTAAAGAATCATGAGGTCGCGTGGTTGGAATATACCGGCACTGTGCTCTGCGATCTTACTGGTGAAGGTAAGGAGGGGCAGCAATTTGTCGGCCGCGAGCTTTATTGTGAATGCAATTTTAAGGAAGGGGTTGGCTGGCAGATTCATCCGGAACATGGCCTGACAAGTATCGGCGAGCCGGAAAAATGTCGATATCGCAAAGCTGTTGTGCGATTGCGTCACAAGGAATTGAGGAAAGAATTTTTGGAGCAGTTCAAGCGACCAATCAAAAACCACATTCCTGAAATTATTTTGGCCCTGATTGAGAAGGTCAAAGTAGGACAATTTATCGAGGATGGTAGTGGTGCAAACTTTTGGGGCGGATACTTTTATCTCCCCACAGTGGCAGATATCACCCACCAATGGGTGTGTGAGGTTGCGGAGGTCGCAGAGCAGATGGTAAAAGAGAAAAAGATTAGTCTTGAAGGCGCCGTCGTTACGCCATATCGCAAACCACCTCGGGCAAGGTGGATTGAAGAATTTCGATTTCAAGTTGATAAAAAGGGGTGGATAGTAATTGGGTATCTTCCGGCATATCGCCACATGAAACAAGTCTGGAAATTCAAAATAGTTGGAGCAGATGGAAAAAAGGTTGGGCACACTATTCCAAAAGTCCCCCTTCTTTTTCCTTCAGATTTTGGTCCGGATGTTGAGGACGTAGCACGAGTTGAGAAGACCTTGATGGATTATCTGGACGAGGTGCTAAATAAAAGTTAATCTTTCATACCGCCAGTTTGCTCGGGCGGTTTTTTCTTGGTTGCTATTCAGTGCTAAATATTGTAATTTTAACTATATATGAAAGACTCAAAAATAAACAATTACGATCATAAAAAAATTGAAACGAAATGGCAGAAGAGATGGGAGAAGAGCGGAATATATAAGGCACTCGATAAATCAAAAAAGCCGAAGTTTTATTCTCTAATTGAATTCCCATATCCGTCTGGCGATGGTTTGCATGTCGGGCACATCAGGAGCAATACGGCGATGGATATAATATCAAGAAAGAGACGAATGGAGGGATATAATGTTCTGTATCCAATTGGCTGGGATGCGTTTGGGTTACCGACTGAGAATTACGCGATTAAAACAGGAATTCATCCAATTAAAATTACAAAGCAGAATACAGATACATTTAGAAGGCAGCTCAAGTCTTGCGGTTTCTCTTTTGATTGGGATAGAGAGGTGAACACAACTGACCCGGGCTATTATAAATGGACTCAGTGGATCTTTTTGCAGCTTTTGAAGAATGGTTTGGCGTATAAAAAGAAGATGCCAATTAACTGGTGTTTGTCTTGTAAAATTGGGTTGGCCAACGAAGAGGTGATAGACAACCACTGCGAGAGGTGCGGCGGCGAAACTGACAAGCGTGAGAAGGAGCAGTGGATGTTGGCAATAACAAAATATGCAGAGAAGCTAGATAAAGATCTTGATCTTGTTGATTATACACCAAACATAAAACTTCAGCAGAGAAATTGGATAGGGAGGAGTGAGGGGGCGGAGATTGATTTTAAGATCAGGGGGAATCCTGAGTCAATCACAGTTTTCACAACTCGGGCCGATACAATTTTTGGTGCTACTTACTTAGTTCTGGCTCCGGATCACCCAATTCTCGTATCTTTGAAGTCTAAGATTTTAAACTGGCAGGAGGTTGGGTCTTATGGGTTGGAGACAAAGAAAAAGACAGAGGTGGAAAGAACATCTGAAGGCAAGGAAAAGACGGGCGTGGAGTTAAAAGGAATTAAGGCAATAAATCCTGCGAACCAAAGGGAGATTCCAATTTTTGTGGCCGATTATGTTCTATCCCATTATGGTACTGGTGCGATTATGGCTGTGCCCGCACATGATAAGAGAGATAAAGAATTTGCCGAGAAGTTTGGTTTGTCCATCGTTGATGAACCTTTTGTAAACGCTGAAGAGATCACAAGAAAAGTTGGGGGAAAGATAACTATAAATTACAAACTCCGGGACTGGGTATTTTCGAGGCAGAGATATTGGGGGGAGCCAATACCGGTTATTAATTGTGAGACCTGTGGCTTAGTGTCAGTGCCTGAAAAAGATTTACCGGTGAAGTTACCAAATATTAAGAATTACAAGCCGACAGATACTGGCGAGTCGCCGCTTGCGTTAGTTGAAAGTTGGGTGAGAGTGCGATGTCCAAAATGTAAAGAGTGGGCGAAGCGCGAAACAGACACAATGCCAAATTGGGCCGGTTCAAGCTGGTACTATTTGCGCTACATTGATGCGAAAAACAAAAAAGCTTTTGCTGATTCAAAGAAGTTAAAGAGCTGGTTGCCAGTAGATTGGTATAACGGTGGGATGGAGCATGTAACCTTACACTTATTGTACTCAAGATTTTGGCATAAGTTTTTGTATGATCAAAAATTAGTTCCGACTAAGGAGCCGTACAAAAAGCGAACGGCGCACGGTTTTGTGTTGGCACCCGATGGTCAGAAGATGTCTAAGTCCAAAGGCAATGTTATTAATCCGGATTCTATAGTCAAATTACTTGGTGCCGATACACTAAGAGTTTACGAAATGTTTATGGGCCCTTTTGCGGATGCAATTAGTTGGAATACCGAGAGCGTGGCAGGTTCACGAAGGTTTATAGAACGTGTATGGCGAGCTGCGGAAAAAGTTTCTGGGAATAAAAAAGAGAAAAATGATGAGCTCGAATACTTGGTAAATAATACAGTTAAAAAGGTTTCGGACGATTATGAGGGGATGAAATTTAATACGGCAGTTTCGGCCATGATGATTTTATTAAATGAGTTCGATAGGGTAGAGTTTATTCCAAAAAGTTGTTTTGAAACATTTTTAATTTTACTTGCGCCGCTCGCTCCACATGTTACCGAAGAGTTGTGGGAGACTCTTGGAAATAAAAAATCCATCCATTTTTCTCTTTGGCCTAAATATAAATTAGACCACAAAAAGAATTGTAAAATTAAAATTGTCATTCAAGTTAATAGTAAGGTTAGAGATATGGCGGAAGTCGCGATGGACCTTTCTGATGAAGAGCTAAAAGTCCTTGTATTACAAAGGGAAAATGTAAATAAGTGGATCAATGGACAGGCGGTAAAAAAGGTCTTTATAGTCAAAAATAGGTTGATTAATATTGTCATTTGACAACATGTATTGACTTTAAAAAAGGAAAATGTTAGAACATCTATATGGCAAAAACAAACAAATTATCATTTAATCCACAGAAGGTAACCAAGAGCTTCCTCTCAGTACTACCAGAGAGGTCGAGGAGCGTGCTCAAGAAGCGATTTGGTCTAGATGAGGATTCTCCAAAGATGACTTTGGAGGCAATAGGCAAGGCCTATAAAATTACAAGAGAAAGAGTTCGACAGATCGAGAACTCTGCTATTAGCACTATCAGAAAGTCTGATGCATTTGGGGCTTATAAGCATGTCTTTGATGAACTTAAAAAGTATATGCATGAGTTTGGGGGAATTGTGCACGAACAAGATTTCCTCGATCATCTTTCTAAAGATAAGGACTTTCAGAACCACATCAACTTCTTTTTGGTGCTCGGTGAACAGTTTGAGAAACTAAAAGAGGATGAAGAGTTTAAGCATCGTTGGAGTTTGGATACAGACACTTCAGAAAAGGTACACGAATCCCTCCGCTCTTTATATAAAAGTTTGTCTGAAGACGATCTTATTTCTGAGAGCGAAATGATAATGCGATTCTTTGACCACTTAAAACACATTACAAAAGATGCGAGAGATGAAGAGTTGGCACGAAGATGGCTTTCTTTATCTAAAAAGATTGATAAGAATAGTCTTGGTGAGTGGGGCGTTGCAAGTTCCCCAAACATTAAAACAAGGGGTATTAGAGATTTGGCATACTTAATTTTACGACGACACGGTTCACCTATGCACTTTGAAGAGGTAGCTAAGGCAATTACAAAAACTTTTGGAAAAGAGGCTAATGTTGCCACTTGCCACAACGAATTAATTAAGGATAAGAGATTTGTATTGGTAGGACGAGGCTTGTATGCACTCTCGAAGTGGGGTTATGCACGGGGTAACGTCAGAGATATAATTAAGACAATCATTGAGAAGGACGGTCCTCAAACGAAAGATGAAATTCTTAAAAAGGTTCTTCGCGAAAGATACGTCAAAGAGAATACTGTCTTGGTAAATCTTCAGAACAGTCGATTTTTCAAGAAGGATAAAGAGGGGAAATATTCTCTAGCTAGTCAATCATAAATAAGATATACTATACCTAAGCGTATAGCATGTCTGAAATATCTCAAATTATGCAGATCGGATTAATCGCTTCCTTGGAAGCGTTTTTCCGTGTGTTACCGATAGTCATTCTTTTGGGCTTGGTTGTTTTTTTCTGGCGCGCGTGGAAGAGATATATTGCTTCATATTTTATTTCTAAGCTCGATTGGGTTTTGGTCGAAGTGACTTTACCTAAAGAAACATTCAAATCACCAAGGGCGATGGAGGTTGTATTGGGTGCCTTTCATCAAGCACCGGGTATCAACATTTTAGAGCAGTATTATCTTGGTAATGTAAGGCCGTGGTCCTCTCTAGAGATAGCTTCAATCAATGGCCACGTACATTTTTTTATCCGCATTTTAAAAAAATATAGAGTTGCAGTTGAGACACATATCTATTCACAATACCCAACTGCGGAGATTCACGAAGTATCGGATTATGTATATGGCGTGCCATATCTTAAAAAGGATTCCGGCTGGCAGTTGTTTGGTACAGAGTTTAAATTTACCAAAGAAGATGCGTATCCGATTAAAACATATGTTGACTACGGTCTAGACAAAGATCCCAAGGAAGAGTTTAAGGTTGATCCGATGACCTCCGCTCTCGAATTTATGGGGTCTGTTGGTCCTGGCGAGCAGGTTTGGTTCCAAATCTTGATTATGGCTGCCCAAAAGAGGTTTCGTAAGCCTGGCACCTATCTTGAGATGCAGGATTGGGTTGGTGATTCCAAAGCACTCCTTGATAAATTGATGAAACGGGACAAACTAAAAGACGCGGTGATGCTTTCAAACGAAATTCTATTGTCACCTGGCGAGAGGAGTATTGTTGAGGCAATCGAGAGACAAATTTCAAAAATGGGGTTCGATTGCGGTATCAGGATAGTTTACTTAGCCGAAAAAGATAAATTTAATCCAGCCAATATTAGTGGCTTGATGTCTGTTGTTAAGCAGTATAACTCCCTAAATTTAAATGGTTTTAAGCCGGCAAGATATACAAGTTACGATCCATGGCAAGATCCATTTGGTAAAAAGTTACCGAAGGCCAAAGAGGCGATCTTTGAAGCATATTGCAATAGAGGCTGGTTTTATCCACCATATTCGAGATTGCCATTTGTTCTTAATACTGAAGAGCTTGCAACTATCTATCACTTCCCTGGAGCCGTTGCGGCAACTCCTACGTTTGCTAGGGCGGAGTCGAAGCGTGGCGAAGCCCCAGTTAATCTTCCAATCTAAATATATTTATGGACGAAAACGAAACACCGGAGAAAAGTTATTTACTTACTGGATTGGCACTAGCCTCAGGGCTTTTTTTGGTTGTGTGTTACATGCTTTATGTTTTGTTGATTTCTCCACCCGCTGAATTTCCATCAACTAAGTATTTTGAAATTAAAGATGGTTGGTCTGTTATGGATGCAGGCAATTACTTAGCTCTAAAATCATTGATCCGATCGCCACTCGTATTTAAAGTTTTGGTTAAATTAGAGGGGTCAAATGGGAAAATAGCTGCAGGTGAGTTTAAATTTGATGAACCCGTATCTGTTGTAGGCGTTGTCGAGAGTCTGACCGACTCCTCATACAAGGGAAGGGCTGCCAAGGTTACTATTCCTGAGGGTTTTACGAATAAAGAAATTGCCATCACGCTTAAGGATAGTTTACCAAATTTCGACGCCGATAAATTTTTAGTCCTAGCAAAAAAGTACGAAGGATCGCTTTTTCCAGATACTTATATTTTCCCTATTACTTATGATGAACAAAAGATCGTAAACAAAATGTTTGAAAATTTTCAAACCAAAATTTTGGATATTAAACCAGTGATTATCGTTTCAAAAAGAACTCGCAATCAAATTATAGTTATGGCGTCAATTTTAGAGAAAGAAGCCAGGACGACAGAAACTCGTATGATGATTTCGGGAATTCTTTGGAAACGATTCGACAAGGGCATCCCTCTTCAAGTTGATGCCTCTTTTGGATACTTGCTCGATAAGGCCAGCTCGGAAATAACTTTAGAGGATCTCAAGATCGATTCACCATATAATACCTATAAATATAAGGGTCTGCCACCAGGCGCAATTTCAAACCCAGGCTTAGATGCGCTTACTGATGCTCTTTACCCGACAGATTCAAAATATTTTTATTATTTATCTGATAAAGACGGCAATATGCACTATGCCGTGACTTTTGATGAGCATAAGAAAAATAAGATTTTATACTTGACAAAATAGTATATATATGATAGGCTCTGCTCAGAAATCAGGTTGTGTGTGCCTGATAAAATTTGAAAACTGAGAGGTAAACAATGTTCGGAATTAATTGCCCGTGCGGAAATGACACGTTCAAGTATAGAGTCAGAGAGAAACTCCGTCACAGACGTTAACGATGTTGATAATTCGATCGGTGAGTATTATAGGATTGTATTCATCTGCGTTTCATGTGGCAACGAGCACCCCGTTGACTTGGGTTCTGACTAATCAAAAAAGTCACGAACCTTTGATCTAAGTTCCTATAACCGTAGCAAAGGAGAATCAAGATGATACCTCATGCAAGTTCTGTTGGTCCGGTGATTATCCTGGCGGTGCTCTTTGTTGGGGCTGTCGGCATGATGGCTGCTGTCGAGCTCTTCTGCTCGGTCTGCTATTCCAAGCCTCGGCCCGTGGTTGAAGAGTCTGAAATCATTAAGCGAATCATTCGCTGAAAGGAAAGAGGATTAATGAATCAACTGAGTGACGGAATCGTAGAGCGGGGTCTCAAGATCTTCGATGCGATAAGTGACGAAAAGATGGAGAACTGCATTCACTGCAACTCGCGGTGGTATTCAATTCACTTTCGTGATGGCGTCTGTCATGGATGCCAGCTGAAGAGTTTGCCTGGGCGTAATGCAATGCTTGAGCGAGCTTACTATACGAAGGGGCTGGCAATTCTGCTGACCTTCGGATTGGTTGGCATGTTTTTCCCGAAGGTTGCGGCCGTTCTCTTTATGCTCTTCATAACGTTCGTGCTGATCGCCTAGTAGTTAGGCAATTCCGGTAACTAACACTGTAAGGAAACAAGGAGGATCTGAAATGGAATTTCTGACCTGGGGACTGATTTTCAAGTTGATGTTCTTGATATGTGCGAGTTTTCACGTTTACTACCTGAAGGTGGGGAGTTCTAGTGAAGATGTTGCTCGCCTTCAATTGACGATGTTTTATTCGATATTCTTTATGATCGCTGCCCTGATTCACTTCTTGAAGTTTGGGAACTAGTACGGTCTATTAACAAGGAGGAATTCAATGCAATACTTCACGTGGAGTAATGTCACCAAGGTTGCGTTTCTGGCTTTCGTTGGCGCCAGCATTGTTGGGCTTGCTTCGTCAAACAGCAACCTCGCCGATAATGCTGGAGCCGGTGCTTTTGCAACTGGAGTAATGGGTCTCATCCTTTTCTTCAATGATGGGAGCAAATAAGGATAGATCGGCACTATGGATTAGTGCACCCCCCCGTTCGGATGAATAATCTGGACGGGGGATTTTTAATTTTGCTTAGGTTGACAGGATATCATACATGTGATAGTCTTGTGGTCAGAAATCTGGCCGTGTGGGCTTGATGAAATTTGAAAATTGAAAGAGGCAAAAATGACAATTGAGTTGATTCCTGTCGGACTAATCTGCAAGCTTCTATTTCTGCTTTTCGCAGGTCTTGGGCTCATCTTCGTTGTACTGAAGGATAAGGAGCGTTATCAAGAATACGGGGTGTTGGCACTCATGTTTGGGATACTCTCTCTTGCTAATTATTTGTGCAATAACTTATCACACTAAGCTAGGAATATAGGAGGAAGAATGAATATTCAACTTCTAAACAACATTGCCACCGCCTGGTCTGTCGGGGCGATCGTTCTTGCATCTGCCGGGATCGTCGTAAAAAGCGAGAACCTTTTCAAAGCTTCGGTGATCATCTGTGTGGTGTCAGTGGTGGTAACACTTCTAACCAATCCTTAAGAGGTAGAAAAAACTGGTATGACTCACTAGTATATTTGGCTAACCGCGAGGACAATGTTCCTTGCGGTTTTTTTAATTTACATATATATTATTAATCCATGGAGGAAATTTCTATCGCAGCCGAAAAGATATTTTCGATCGGGAATTTCCCGGTCACTAATTCTCTGATTCTCTCAGTGTTGGTATTAGCGATACTCTCGCTGGCTTCTTTTGTTTTGTTCAAAAATATTAAAACTATTCCAGGTAAGATTCAGTCAATAGTCGAGATGGTGCTTGAGGGGATCATGAACTTTATGGACACAATCCTCGGACATAGGGAAATTACGGAGAAATATTTGCCAATTGTTGGCACTATTTTTTTCTTCGTTCTCTTTTCTAACTGGTCAGGACTCTTTCCGGGGCTTGGGGCTTTGGGGTTGAGTGGGTTTAATGAGGCAGGAAAGGAAACATTTGTACCACTTCTACGTGCGCCATCGAGTGATCTTAATTTTACTCTTGCTCTTGGGATAATCGCCATACTCTCTGTTAACGTTCTTGGTGTGGCCGCTATTGGAGTGCGTCATCATTTGGGTAAGTTTTTTAATTTTGAAAGCCCCGTAATGTTTTTTGTCGGGATTTTGGAACTTATCTCAGAATTTGTTAAGATGATCTCCTTGGCCTTCAGGTTATTTGGAAATGTTTTTGCCGGTGAAGTTTTACTTTTGGTTATTGGGATGTTGTCACCCTACGTTCTTCCCTTGCCGTTTCTCCTGATGGAGATATTTGTCGGATTTATTCAGGCCTTGATTTTTTCCGTTTTAACGTTAGTCTTTATAAACATGGCGGTTGAACATTCACCTGCCCATTAAAAATTATTAATAATTATGTTAGAAAATATGTCACCAGATATAATGAAGATTGCCGCAGAGGCGTTTATTATGGGTGTTGGAACAATCGCCCCAGCCATCGCCATTGCTATTATTGGTTCTAGATCAGCAGAGGCTATTGGTAGAAATCCTGATGCTGCTCCTAAAGTACAAACAGCGATGATCTTGGCTCTGGCTTTTGCTGAAGCTATCGCGATCTATGGTTTAGTTATGTCTCTAATCATAAAGTTCGTATAGAAATCGAATGGACTCACTTTTTACTCATTTAGGAATCAACTGGCAGCTGCTCTTGGCTCAAGGAGTCAACTTCTTTGTGTTGGTTATCGCACTAAATTTTTTTCTCTATAAACCTCTTCTTAAGCTTCTTAATGATAGAAAGCGAAGAATCGAGGAAGGTCTAAGGAATGCCGATGCCATGGACAAGAGACTTACGGAGATTGATGAGTTAAAAAGGGCTGAAATTTTAAAAGGTGAGAAGGAGGCACTATCGATTATTGAGGCAGCCAATAAGGCAGGACAGGCCAATAGGGTTGAAATCCTCAAGACCGCAGAAGCAGATGCAGAATCTGTGAAAAAGAAGGCTGAGGAGTTGTCTCGAAGGTTGGTGTTTAGAGAGATGGAAAAACTTGAGGCAAACGCAAAGATATTACTTGAGGGAGCACTTGCTTCTGCTGTGATGATGAATCCAGATACAATCGATCAAAAACTAATTAATGATGCTGTTACTCTAGTTAAGGGCCTAAAGATATGAGATATAGCCCCGCACTTTATGCTCAATCGCTATACGAATCGTTGGGTAATGCGAAGAGTGGTGATCAAAATCAGATTATAAAAAATTTCTGGTTGACAGTAATTAAAAACGGTGATGATGCAAGGATTGACAGTATTGTAAAGGCTTTTGAGATCCGGGTGGTTAAAATGGGTGGTGGAAAGATTGTAGAAGTTGAAACAGCGCGAGCCATATCGATTGTTCTTGATGACAAAATCAAAAATTTATTTGATAAAAAAGATGTGGTCAGAAGAAAGATAAATTCTCGACTGGTCGCAGGGATTAGGATTGAAATTGATGGTGAGCGCGAGATTGATTTGAGTTTGGCCACGAAATTAAGAAAAATGTTTTCTAAAACAGTATGAACTATGACATTGTAGAAAAATTAAAAAAAGATATTTTAGGGTTTAAAGATACCACTGGCTTTGAGGCAGTCGGCAAGGTTGTAGAGGCTTCGGATGGTATTGCAAGAGTGTCGGGATTATCCGAGGCACTCTCACAAGAACTGATACTTATTGAAACCGAAAAGGGTGATGTGCCTGCTGTGGCATTCAACCTTGAGCAGGGATTTGTTGGTTCCGTTATTTTAGGGGAATCAGATGGAGTGCGTACTGGTGATCGGGTTAAAAGTACAGGTAAGGTTCTTTCCGTAAAAGTTGGGGACGAACTTATTGGCCGTGTTCTAAATGCTTTAGGTGAACCTATTGACGGTAAGGGCGTAGTTTTTGAAGATTCAGAGAAAGCCACTGTTTATACATTTGAAAAGGCTGCACCATCTGTGTTGTCGCGTGATTCAGTAAAGACACCTCTTCATACTGGAGTAAAATCAGTCGACGCGATGATTCCAATAGGACGAGGCCAACGGGAGTTGATAATTGGAGACAGGCAGACTGGCAAAACAGCGATCGCCCTTGATACAATTTTGAATCAAAAAAGGGAAGCCGGTAGGTCCCTGGCCGGGCAGGCGAAGGTTGTTTGTATATATGTTGCGATAGGACAAAAAAGTTCCAAACTCGCAAAAATTGTAAAAATGCTCGAAGAGAAGGGGGCAATGGATTACACAATAGTTGTATCAGCATCAGCATCTGATCCAGCAGCCTTGCAGTACCTTGCCCCTTTTGCAGGCTGTGCGATTGGAGAATATTTTAGAGATAAAGGTCAAGATGCGCTCATTGTTTACGACGACCTCTCAAAGCATGCCGATGCCTACAGACAATTGTCGCTTCTTTTAAGGCGGCCACCAGGCAGAGAGGCATATCCTGGAGATATATTTTATTTACACGCAAGACTTCTTGAAAGGGCCGCAAAGTTAGATAAAGCAAGTGGAGGAGGATCTTTAACTGCGCTCCCAATTATCGAGACCAAGCTTGGTGACGTGTCGGCATATGTTCCAACAAACGTGATTTCAATTACTGATGGTCAGATATACCTCGAATCATCACTCTTTTTCCGCGGAGTTCGTCCAGCTATTAACGTAGGTTTGTCTGTATCTCGTGTTGGATCGAACGCGCAAACGAAGGCGATGAAAAAGGTCGCAGGTAAACTCCGTCTTGACCTCGCGCAATTTAGAGAGTTACAGGCATTCTTACAATTCGCATCAGATCTCGATGAATCTACAAAACAAAAGATTAGAAGGGGAGAATTATTAACAGAGATACTAAAGCAGGTAGACGGCTCTCCTATGGGCTTTGAGAAACAAGTGTTGGTTCTTTATGCCGCTTTAAATGGACATCTAGATGATCTCCCGCCGGCCGAAGTTAAGAATTTTGAAAGTCAGTTTATTGATTATATCGAAAAGACTCACAACGAAACAATATTTAAACCTATCGCATCAACTGGCTCCATGGACGAGGCAACAGAACACAAGTTGAAGGAAGCGATCGCTGATTACAAAGATTTAAAGAGGTAATTATTTAAGATGGAGTCGCTGCAAACGATTAAAAATAGATTAAGGGCGGTCAACAACATCGGTAAGATTACAAAGGCGATGGAGGTTGTGGCGGCGACCAAAATGAGAAAAGCACAAGAGTTGGCTGTTAACTCCAGACCATATTCTTGGCACGTTTTGGAGTTACTTACCAGATTGGTTGGTCATAAAAATGTAAAGATACCTCTGCTCGAAGAAAGAGAGATTAAAAACACCCTAATAATAATAGTGTCGTCAGATAGGGGTTTAGTTGGTTCTTTTAATAATCAGCTATTCAAAATAGTTGACGGTTTTGTAAAATCAAATGCCTTGGTGCGCGATAATTTTCAGGTAATAACTATTGGTAAGAAAGCCTTAAATTTTGCTCAGAAAAATAGTTACATTATTGAAAAAAGTTTTCTCAATTTTGGTAATATCGCAAAACCAGAACAGATGGAACTTGTATCTAACACTGTGATCGAGGGGTTTTTAAATGACAGATGGGATCGTGTCGTCGCTGTTGCTATGAACTTTAAGACAACTCTAAACCAAGTACCACTTCTCCGTCAGATTATGCCAATAAATTTTGACATGATTAAGAAAACAGTTAAAGATATTGTGCCAGAACATGGGCGCTATGCCGAGCTTGTGGATATTAAGGTTGATGGTGGTGAAGATAAGACCATAGATTATATTTTTGAGCCTTCTAAGGAAGAGATTTTGAATAAATTAACGCCACATCTCATTAAGATGCAGTTTTACCATTTAATGCTTGAGGCTAATGCTTCTGAACATTCGGCCAGACGTGTGGCTATGAAAACGGCATCCGATAACGCAGACGAGGTGGCAGGTAAACTTTCTATGGACTATAACAAAGTTAGACAATCAAATATTACACGAGAGCTCATAGAAATAACTTCAACGCAGAACGCCTTACAAAATTAAACGTTAACAATATAAAGTAATGACAACTTCAAACACAAAAGAAAAGAAGATTGGTAAGATCGCACAGATCATCGGATCAGTCGTCGATGTCTCATTTGACGAGTCAGTTGCTTTGCCAAATATAAATAACGCTTTAAATATTGAGAAAGATGGTAAAACACTTTTGCTAGAGGTGGCCAGACATTTGGAGCCTGGGCTAATAAGAGCCGTTTCACTTTCATCTACTGATGGTTTGGCCAGGGGTGAAGAAGTTATCGATACGGGTGCACCAATAAGCGTGCCTGTTGGGCCAGAAGTTTTGGGTAAACTTTTTAACGTTGCTGGTAATTTGATTGAGGGCAAGCCTTTCAACTTTAAGAAGAAGTGGCCAATTCACCGGGTTGCCCCAGCGTTAACTGAACAATCTCCAGAGGTAGAAATATTTCAGACCGGACTAAAGGTTATAGATCTCTTGGCGCCGTTTATCAAGGGGGGTAAGGTCGGGCTCTTTGGTGGTGCTGGTGTCGGTAAAACAGTTCTCTTGATGGAGCTCATTCGAAATGTAGCAGAACAGGGTGGGGGTGCGTCAGTATTCGCAGGAGTTGGAGAGAGGACTCGGGAAGGAAATGACTTGTATAACGAGATGAAGGAGTCTGGAGTTTTAGGTAAGACGGCTTTGGTTTTTGGACAGATGAATGAAGTTCCTGGTGCAAGACTTCGGGTTGCCCTGACTGCACTTACAATGGCTGAATACTTTAGAGATGAAGAAAGAAAAGATGTCTTGCTTTTCATTGACAATATTTTTAGATTCTCTCAAGCTGGCTCAGAAGTTTCAACTTTATTAGGAAGATTACCTTCGGCGGTAGGATATCAGCCGACGCTCGCCGAAGAGATGGGAAGACTTCAGGAAAGAATAACATCAACAAGGAATGGTTCGATCACTTCCGTACAGGCTATTTATGTTCCTGCCGACGACATTACAGATCCTGCCCCTGCCACAACATTCGCACACCTCGATTCAACAATTGTACTTTCGAGAGCGCTTACCGAAATCGGTATTTATCCAGCGGTAGACCCTTTAGCATCATCATCAACAGCCCTTGACCCAAAGATTGTCGGCGACAAACACTATGCAGTGGCTCGAGATGTACAAAAGATCTTGCAGAGATACAGGGAGTTGCAAGACATTATTGCGGTGTTGGGTATGGAAGAGTTGTCTGATGCCGACAAGTTAACTGTTACAAGAGCCAGAAAGGTTCAAAAGTTTTTGTCGCAACCATTCTTTGTGGCCGAAACATTTACAGGTAGGTCAGGTAAGTATGTAGACCTCAACAAAACAGTCGAAGATTTCGAAGCTATATTGGCTGGGAAGTATGACGATCAGCCTGAGGATTTCTTCTATATGAAGGGTGGGCTGGGAGAGGAATAATTTTGTATCAATGCTTTTAACTATCTTGTCTCTAAATAAAGTTGAATATAGAGGAGAGGTATCGGGTTTTAACGTTAAAACAACTACCGGCGAGATCACTGTATTAAATGGCCATCATCCGTTAGTTACCTCTCTCGAAAAGTGCACAGCGCAGATAATTATGGATGATAATAAGCGAACTCCGTTTATTGTAAATTCTGGTTTCCTTGAGATGAGCGAAGGTAACAGGCTAAATGTGATGGTTGATTAGTGTGAATTCACAGATGATTTGACAAAGATGATTTTCAGTATAAAATAATTAAAGTTTAGGGTCGATAGTTAAAAAGGAGGTGTACATGTTTCATATAGGCACAGTCGAAAGTGAAATGAGTAAGAGCAAACAACTTAAACAGTATCTTCTAGATCTTAATAGGTCACAGAGTCAAATATATTGTAGTCCAGATGCTGAGTGGTCTAGAATTCAGTATCGTATTGCTCACCCCACTGAAATTGTGGCTTGTAAGTGCATGGATGGCAGAATTAATCTTCCTGTAACAACCGGAGTCCCTATGGGGATTATTCAACCGTATCGAACTATCGGTGGCCAATTTGATCTTGGCGAAAAACGTTTCGGTAGCTTAATTCATGATTGGGTGAAATATTCGGTGAACAAGCAGCGTGACTGCGTTGTGCTTGTTACCTACCACTGGTCAAAGGGCGAGCTTCATCGGGGGTGCAAGGGATTTGATTATGATGTTGATAGGGCCCGCGCATTCTCTCTTTATCTAAAGAAGCAGTTTGAAAGAGTGTTTGGTCCTGGACACGCCGTGGTCTACCCTATTCAAGTTGGGGTGGAGACTGATCTAGATGCACTAGTATTCCACGGTGCTAATGGTAAAGATCTGCTCGATCTCTCAACTCTTGATCAACATATTTCAGAAGCTAAAGTTTCCCAAATGGTTAGAGACCTTTACCCTGACATGAAGGAGCAGGTACTTAAAGATTTAATGCAAGTGATCATGGGAAACATTCAACACATTGCAGAGACTCGAAAAGCAAACCGGCCCGTTGAAGAGATAGATCATCGTGAGCAGGTTCTTGGATTAGGTCGCGGCTTCTCATGGCTACATCTCCCAAATAAAGCTCTTCTCATTGGTCCTTATAGCTACGATTTAGGTGATCCTATTGCGGTGGCCGGTAATTTGATTTTGAAGACCCTTAAGGGTGACAAGGCGATGATGGGTCAAGGCGCCGTATTTCTCGTTTCAGCACCATACAGGGGGGATACCGCCACAGAAAGACTTATTGCTATTGAAAGTGCTGATTCTCTTGCCAAGTTTGGCGCAAAAGTTATTAGGGATAAGGTTCCAGAGCTTATCGAACACCTAAATTTTCTTGTCGGAACTCTTAATGAGAAAACCCTGCTTTTCACTCCTAACGAAACTGGCGTTAACTATTTGGGTTAGTAATTATTAACCAGAAAAATTGAGTCTCGCAGATTATGGCGAGGCTTTTTATTTTTTTACTAGTAGATTTTGTGATATTATTTATCTATTAATTTTAAAAAAATATTAGATTATGGCAAAAATAAAAGTAGCGATCAATGGTTTTGGTAGAATCGGTAGACAGTTTTTCAAGGTAGCGCTTAATTCGGATGCCGTTGACATTATAGCCATCAATGATCTTGGTGATATCTCAAATCTTGCCTATTTACTTGAATTTGATTCTGTTTATGGAAGATTCGATGGAGAAGTTAAGGTTGGCGATGGGTCAATAGTTGTTAATGGTAAGACTGTTAAGTTTCTACAGGAGCCAGACGCCACAAAGTTGCCGTGGGGATTTATGGGCGTTGATGTAGTTGTCGAATCAACAGGAAGATTTACTTCGTATGACAAAGCCAAAGTTCATTTAGATGCGGGAGCTAAAAGAGTCGTGCTATCTGCTCCGTCAAAAGACGATCAAACGCCAACATCTACTCCAAATGTTAACGTTGCGGCTTGCGGTAACTCTAAGATTACGAGCAATGCTTCTTGCACAACAAATTCAATAACACCCCTAGCTTCAATTTTATCCAAAAACCCCGGCATTAAATATTCAATGGTTAGTACGGTGCACGGTTATACAGCCGAACAGAGTTTGGTTGATGGACCGATGCCAGCACTTCATAAAGATTTTAGGCGGGGGAGAGCAGCAGGTGTCAATATTGTCCCAACTTCCAGTGGCGCAACGCTCGCGGCCGCCAAGGCGGTGCCAGAGATGAAAGATAAGTTTGATGGTTTAGCTTTGCGTGTTCCCGTGCCAGCGGGGTCTATTTTAGATTTTAATTTTATTTCACTTCGACCTACATCTGTTGAAGAGATTAATAAAATATTAATAGATGAGTCAAAAAAAGCGGAGTGGCAAGGAATCTTTACAGTTACGGATCGACCGCTCGTATCATCTGATATTTTGGGCGATCCACACGGGGCAATTGTTGATTTGAACTTGACCCGTGTTGTTGGTGGTGAGTTAGTAAAAGTTATGGCCTGGTATGACAACGAAATGGGGTATGCTCACATGCTTTATAAACACATCGTTAACCTAGCCTCGCTTCTATAATAAAATACCCCTTAGTGGAATAAAATTCACTAGGGGTTAATCAATCTAGATTTAAGGCTTGGGGTTTTTCGTTACTTCACTTGCGTTGGGAGTCGGCGACTCAGTTCTGACAGTCACCTTTGTGTAAGACAAATCATATGCCATACGGCCAAAGAATGCTGAACAGATTAGGAGCCAAACACCCCAACCAATACTGACAGGGTAAAGTCCGCTTCCCAGAAACATTCCAAAAGAGTAGAGAAGTAGCCCGAGAGAATATCCCCACATAGACCACAGCGGATTGAGGAGAGTTTGCTTTCTTTCGCGCAGGATTACACTCAAAGGAATACTCGCAAACAAAACGAAAGCACTCAGGTTAAGCGTGGTTATGCCCATAGACACGAGGTTCACTCCACCTTCTCGCGCGAAGGTTCCGACCGCGTTGTGGAGCGAAGACAGAGCCAAGAAGGCAAATAACACATAGCTAATCGGCCGCCACCATTCAATCTTATTCACACAAACTCCTTTGTCCCGTTTCCAGCGGGACT
>JACQCW010000045.1 GCA_016201425.1 Candidatus Vogelbacteria bacterium
AATCGAAGCGGTGGTGCCTAGTATCGTTGCGGCAAGAGCCTCGATTGTAAGTGTCTTCGCATCTAGCGCGATAAAAGTCGGGAGTACCTCCGTCTTAAAGGGGATAACCCCCGCAAAAACAAGACTGCCACCGAGCTCCCCCATCGCCCGCGACCAACAAAGAGTTGCCCCGGCCGCAATATCGGTCAAAGACATAGGAAGAAAGATGGTAGCAAATACTTGAAATGGATTAGCACCGAGAGAACGGGCGGTCAAATTTATACCCGACTTTTTTATATCTCGAAATCGCCTCGTCACAGTTGAAACAACAAAAGGAGCAGAGATAAAAAACTTAGCGATAACGAGAGCGGTAAAAGTGAAAGTTAAATTAACGTGGAATGGAGAGGTGGGGCCAAGCATCAAAAGAAATATCATACCTTCAGCAACGGGAGGAAACGTTTGAGGGACATCCACGACAAGAGTTTCCAATGGAATCTTCCCCAAAAACTGCTTCATCGCAAATATGTACGCCAAAGGGATACCGAAGATAAGCGCAAGAATCGTTGTTGCAACTGATGAAGTAATACTCAACCAGAGCGCTGATAGGATACGGTCGTTAGCAACAGCCACTAAAACCTTATCCAACGAACCAAGAGCAACATAGTATTGGAAGAGTATGGTTGTTACCAGAAATAACGCCAAACACCCTGCCAAAAAATATATACCCAAAATTAAATGCTTCGAGCCGAATTGTGTCACTTAATAATACTACCAAAGTTCAAGCTGATTTTACATCCCAGTTGCTTCCTAAACACCCGTCTGTTACTTTGTTCCTCTTAACTTATCTTTTATTTTCTGAACAATATAGGTCATATTCGCATCGGATTTTATTATATAGTCGAAAGTTTCACTATCCATAACATTTGCTATGCTCCCACTATTACCCAAGTTGGTCAAAATAATGACCTTGGCCGTCCTTCCCCATGTGTCCTCACGCAGTTTTTTTAACATTTTTAAACCATTCGTATGCGGCATAATAATATCGAGCAATATTAAATCAGGATGGTTACGGAGAGCAACCTCCAATCCCTCTTCGCCATCTCTTGCCTCGAGAACACTAAAACCTTCGTCACTCAACTTCTCATGAAGTGCCGTCCTAAGTCCTGCCTCATCTTCTACCTCTTCAACTACTAGTATCTTTTTATTTTCGAACGTCATGATCTTAAAAAGTTATTTGTTACTAATTTTGTACTTCCCCCCCTTGCCTTCACCCCTTTAATCGGGAGCTCAACATAAAAAGTTGTACCTTTTTTTTCTTCTGACTCAAATCTTATAGAGCCACCGACCAGATCGAGAACAGACTTAGCGATGTAAAGTCCTAGACCGGTGCCATCAGTATCAATTGCCTTAACATTATCGGCCCTAAAAAGTTTCGTAAACACATATTTCTGCTGATCCTTGGGTATTCCATAGCCATTGTCTCGTACATTAAATAAAAAGTTTTGGCCATCGGCAGACAGAGTTACTTCAATTCGTCCTCTCGAAGGAGTGTATTTAACCGCATTTGTGATCAAGTTCTGGAATATAATACTGTACAGATCAGAGTCTCCAGTTAGATCGGGAATATTGTTGGAATAATTTTTTTTCATCTCTATATTTCTGACAGAAATATCTGAGGTAAGCTCGAAAATAATCTCATCAACGATCTTAGTGATATTCATCGATTGAAATTTGATATCGATAGTTCCCAGTTCCAGACGAGAAACATTCAAAAGTGATCCGACGAGGCGTATCATTCTTTCGTTAGCAATATTAATCTCGTCAATCATTTTCATTTCCCTTTTGTCTAAGTTGTTCTTGCTGTTTTTCAGAAGTTCAGTATTCCATTTGATTATGGTCGGCGGAGTACGAAGCTGATGCGAAGCGAGCGAGACGAACTCAGTTTTGGCTCTATCGACCCTCTGTTCCTCAGAGATATCACGAAAAACTTCAACCGCACCGACCACCTTGTTATCCAACATGACAGGTGAGGCAACTATAGCCACTGGAAATTTAGTTTTGTCTTTCCGTACATAATGATAGGTTGGGCCCGTAGTAGTAGTAGTAGTAGTAGTAGTGAGCGCGCGCTGCATTGGTTGTTCCTCGCGAGATATGAGTTTCCCTTTCTCATCTTCTACTGGCACCGTGTCAAAAAGTGATTTGCCCACCATAGCCTCAGGATGCCAGCCAAACATCGTCTGCGCCGCTTTGTTCATAAGAATTATTCTCCCATTCAGATCAGTGGCAATAACACCGTCTCCAAGACTCTCAAGAAGAGCTTCATCTTTTGCCTTTCCCAAAGATAGCTCTGCACGATCATTTTCTAGATCGTCTAGAAGATTGAAAGTGGCAACACGAACGTCGTTAAGCTCTCCGATTCGCTTGTTTAATTCCTCAGTCCTATTCGCCACAAGAGACTCCATTTTTTCTTGAAGAGCGACACGTTCAGATATATCACGCTGAAAAGTAATAAAACCAAATATATCGCCTGCCGCGTTCCTAAGCGGCATCGTTATCTCGTCAACAGAATAAAGATTCCCGTCACGTCTCTTATTAACAAAATCTTTATGAAAAGTCTCGCCATTTAAAATTCTCGTCCAAAAATCCTCATAAAACTCCTTACCATATTTACCTGAACGTATAATGCGTGGTGTAAATTTACCCGCTACAACTTCCTCAGATGCCCAACCAGATATCCGTTCCCATTCCCTATTCACATATCTAATTACGCCATGTAGATCCGTTATAAAGACACCCTCCGCACTCCGATCAATCATGGAAGACAAAGAGACACGATTGGGATATAAACGTGTGATAACATCTTCAAAATGTATTCTCTGCTCCGAAACTCCGGACGAAACAAGAGTATCGATAACTGTGTCAGACATGGCACCAGGTCCAGATACATAAAAAGCCGCCCCAACATCTTGTGCCGTATATTGTTTCAATATTTCAGGCGTTAGAGTCCCGAAAATCTTTTCCAAAATGAAGCTAGAATTTTGTTCTAAAAGAGTCTCTAGGGCGGGAAGATAGGTCGCGGTCTCATTACTTTTATTGGCATATATTAGTTTTATCTTATTAGGCAGCTTATTTTCTGTAGCATAATTAATCATGCTCATAAACTGTGCTATACCAGTACCGCCAGCAACAAAAACAATTGAATCAAAATTTTTTGGCAAAACCATCTGACCGTACGGACCCTCAACAAAGACATTGTCTCCCACCTTGGCCAGAGCGATAGCATTTTTAAATTTGCTTCCAGATAACCGGAATACCACAGTCAACTCTTTTTTGTTATTTGGAGAAGATACGATTGACAACTCGCGCCCGCTATCTGAAGCGTCTGGTGTTCCCAAAAGTTTTGGTAAAACAACTCTGATGTACTGTCCGGCCTGAAAATCAAATTTGACACCGTTAAGCCCAAAAGAAACCTGGAGAGTGTTCAGCGCAACTATTTTTTTACTAATTATTGGCAGGGTTATTCTATTCATTTGGTTTTGATACGCGCTCCCGAAGAACCTTCAGCTCTTTTTTAAGTTCCACCATTTTAACCTCCCTGCCAACCATAAGTTTATTTAATTTTTCCAGGCTGTTTTTTTCTTCCATAAGTTTAAGCTCCGCCTCCTTACGTTTTGTTGTATCTTCATGCATAAGCAAAACCTGAACTATTTTGTTATTCTCATCCCGAATCGGCCAAATGTGTCCTACAACCCAGGTCGGGTGCACTCTCTCTTTTATTTCACTTACAGACGGAGTATCCTTATGTTCGTAATGTACCTCTGGTATCTCTGTCGGTCCTTCGGTAAAGCCTCTCACAATGTAGGACATGACACCTTTAGCTTTAAGCTGTTCATCTTGCAAAATATTATAATGCTTTAGTATAAAATCTACAGCCCCAGGATCAGCACCCCACACCCTAGCGGAAGCCTCATTTGCAAAAATAACTGTGCCATCCGGACGAAATAGTAAAGTACTAAAAGGAGACTGCTCTATTATGGAACGAAACACGGCCTCCGATCCCTCCAACTTTTCCTCATTTTTTTGGTCATTCGACATCATATAGTAAACTGGTTTTGATTTTCCTTGACGTGGACTTCTCCGGTGGAAAGATCAAAAAAAACCGTCCGGCCCTTTTCTCCGCCAAGCCGCTCGCCAATAATCTGAATCCCAAGTGTATCCAGTATTTTCTTTATTGCCTCAATATTATCTTTCCCTACGTCCGGCCCACCTCGGATCATAAGCGCGCCGCCGACCAGGCGAGCTTTGATTGCCTCGAGGTGTGCGCCCAGTTCGTCCATTTGCCGCATGAGTTCCTTAATCGCATGGCTCGCATATTTCAAATCATGGCCATCGACGTGATCATATGTTGAAGGAAGCATCACATGGGCAAGGCCGCCGATTTTTCTTTCCTGATCATACAGAATTACTGCAACACAGCTCCCTAAAGCCGGGCACCAAAGAACGGCGGGGGCTTTCGCCGCCTTTACTTCTCCGGTAAAAACCCCAAGCTCGGTATTTTCTATGTTTGAAAAGTGTGTGGAATTCATGAAATTTCTAACTGGATTTATTACTTTTCCGCAGTTTCTCAGCCTCTTGTTTCAGTTCTACCATTTTTAATTCTCTTCCGACCGCCGCCTTATTAAATATTTCCACTTCAGAAATCTTTTCTTTTAAATTATTTTCCGTTGCGCGAAGTTGCTGATTACTTGCATCAAGCTGTTGATTCGCGGCTCTCAATTGCTGGTTGGAGGCCTTCAGTTGTTGATTGGCAGCATCGAGCTGTTGATTCGCGGCTCTCAATTGCTGGTTGGAGGCCTTCAGTTGTTGATTATAAGAAGAGATTTTTTCTGATTGTTCAGTTATTGTTCGACTATTTTTCTTTATGCGTATTGCATACGCGTAAATTAAAAAAAATAACAGCAACAAAACAAAAATTGTCGATGCTGTAATATAGAGGCTTATTTCCCGACTATTAGCAAGATCTTTCCTAACGATATTAGTGAGCCTTACACTAAGGTCATTTGTTTCTTGCGATTTTAAAAAGAGTTGGCCCTCAAGGAGCTGCCTCCATTCATCCATGCCGGGTTCATCTTTCGTTGAAAGAAATTGGGCATTTAGATCTAGAACAGATTTATTCTCCTGTCTTAGCTTATTAATAATAAGTTGTTCATCTGGATTTTTAAATTTATGACTGATTTGTTCTATTAATTTTTTAATGTTATCGCTCTCTGACTGCCACTGTGAAAATGCTCGATCCGTAGTGTAGAAAAAAACATCTTGCTGCAATATTGAAAGTTCCAGATTATCTTTTTGAAGTTCGCTCACTAACTGACTTTTATCTAACAACACGCCATTTTGCCGATAATCAAAAATAAGAAAAACGCCAGAAATGATTGTTACGAGGATAACGGCGAAAGTAGTTACTATCAGTGGATTTTTAAAATTTTTCATATCATCGAATAATTGTTATTGCTTCCGGCTTCACTTTTTCTAGGGCATCAAAATAAATATAATCTAGATAATTTGGAATTTTTGTTTCGTTGGTTAGTTTATTTTGTATAATCCATCGCGTTAGATCTTCCATGTTAATCAACAAGGACTGATTAAGACCAACTTGAAAGTTGTGTTTAGGCCACACCAGATCAAAATAATCTTGTCCTCTATCGGGGAATTCTTTTTTAAGAATGGCCTGCGTTCGGTATTTATTATCTCTCACAAAATTTTCAGCCAATACCAATGCCTGCAGAAAGCGTTTAATAACATCTGGGCGCTTGGTCAATGTTTGGTCAGTAGCGATCAGTAGGAATGAAGATGGCCTATCTTTATTATCGTACAGTAACGTGGCCCCCCCTTTGAAGACTTTATTTAGACCATACAGCTGAGAGTAGCTGGCAGCAAAAATTTCGGCTCTTTTATCTACCACAGCAGAGATGAGTTCAGGTCCAGAATTAACAGGGATAAACTGCACATCTTTTTCAGAAATTCCATTGTGGAAAAGAAATTGATGGACAAAAAAGGCCAACACCGTCTTTGGGACAATGGCAATTTTTTTGCCTTTAATATCAGAAGGCTTGACAATGCCGCTATCTTTTCGTGCCGCAATTGTCAGAAATGTATTTTCATCAATCTCAGCAACAATTTTAACATTTTTTTGCTGAAAACTATTTAAAATAAAGTTATAGTCCCCCGCACCAGCCAGATCAACCTTTCCTTCAAAAACTTCTTGCGGCCCGACAACCGAGTTTGGTACATCTTTAATTGAAACATCGAGGCCTTGGTCTTTGAAATATCCGAGATCCTTAGCAATAAGGGTAAGGGTGTTTAACTCTACACCAACAAGGGGTAGGGCTATAGTTACTTTCTCGAGCGGACCGGCGTATTTTGGAGCTGACGCTGGTTTGTTCTGCCACCAGACGACACTCACAAAAGCGATAATGATGATCACCGCGATCGAAATAACAATTTTTTTGTTCATAAATTCTGTACAGTCCCTTGTGGTTACAATATTTCTTCTACTTTCTTGACGACTTCGCTAAGATTCCAATCTGATTTGATCAGATAGTGATTCGGTTTACATGCAACCATGTCTTGAATCAATTTTTCCTCTGTGGCACTTAAATTGGTCAAAATAATGACAGGCACGTTCTTACCCCATGTATCCTCGCGAATTTTTTTAAATGCAACCATCCCATCCATAACAGGCATAATAATGTCCAAGAGGATCAGATCTGGGTGTTTGCTTAGAGTTGCATCTACTGCCTCTTTGCCATTCACCGCCTCTAAGGTCAAAAAGTTGTTTTGTCTAAGTATCTCTACGATGGGATCGCGAATACTTTTTTCGTCGTCAGCCACTAAAATTGTTTTTTGCTTTTCCATAATTAATAATACTTTACTAATAAATTATAACACGAGCGCCACTAACTGCCCAGGTGGGATTCTTCTTTCCTGAAAGAGAAACTAACCTTTTTGCCAAGTGACCTTCCATACCCAGAAACAAGCATGGCCATAACCTTCGATGGACTATCGGTAATTTTTAAAACCCGCCCAGTCTTTTCATCAATAACGAGCCCATCAATTTTTCTTGCCACCTCAAGCGCTTGGTCGCCAACCCGCTGGCGCATACTCGTGATGGTATCGGAGATAAGCTCAAAGAATACTCGCTCGTCGTGAGGAATATCTGAATAATCAAACGGAGTGAAACGAGTCAAGCGTCGGCGCTCGGCAAAGAGACGCACCAAAAAAGATAATACGACACTGATAATCAACATTATGGCGCCATAAAGGATGAAATCACTCTGGAATATGCCGAAAATCTTTTTCTCTACTGTAAATGGAAACTGTGTGTTGGCTGGAACCAGTTGACCACCATAAACAATAGCCGTCTTAGCAAAGTAGATGCCTGGAATTGTTTCAAGGGGTACTTGTATGGTCTTTACAAAACTCACGGTGGTTTCTACTGCCACAGTCTCATCACTTGAATATATTTCAACCCCCGAACTTGTGATAATTGAATATTTAACTATTACATCAACCTTCTTGCCACCACCAAAATTTAAAAGTCTTACTGAGATGGGTAAAAGTTCTCCCGGGGCTACCCGTAACGTCAATCCTGCACTACTCGTATCAACGCGCGCTCCTGATGGTGCCGATAGCACATCAAAAAGTGGCGGCTTTTCCTTAATTGACCGAACCACCAGTAAAGTTGATCTGGCTGAGGGAACCACTCTTGTCACAAGTGGAACATGGGCTACTGGTTTTTCGGATGTGATTCCTACTGAAGTCACGAGGTTCGCTAGAGTTGGTGTCGTTATCAAACTATTCAAGAAAATTCCACCACCGTTCTGGTTTGTACTCTTCGTTACGGTATTTGAACTTACTGCAATAGCGGGCCGCCAATCAGTCTCAACGTCACAGAAGTGACAATCAAAGGTTATAGTACCAACTAAATCGCCTGAAGCGGTGCCAGAAAATTTACCATTGCTATTAAATAACAACATTACTAAAATTGATCCAACCGAGCTGTTCACCCCAAGCAAATCCTGAAAGTTTACCCGCACCATCATTAAAAACACCACCTTGAACCGGATTAAATTTTATGAAACCCTTGTTTGTTGACCAAGCATATCCAGAAAGTGTCTTGTCGTTAACAGTTACACCACCAAAATTAATGTACCCTATATTATTACTCCACGCGTATTTATGCGGACTTGTGATAGTACCAGCTAAGGTATGTAAAAACGGGGCAAAAAACCCGACAAACACAAATATATTCAAAAAAAGTTTTTTATTTATCGTTATCATTGCCGCGTAACAGATGAAACATTTACTATTTTATGTTCGCTTGGACGATATAGTACCGCCATGTTTCTAAACATCAGAAACTCATCTCCATTTTTAGTTTTTTCAAAAAACGACTCACTCTTTTTCATTCTATCACTGTCACTTACAAGAGCGACTCGTGGAATATCAGAGGGCAAAATCATAACTTTTCCCACCTCGGTCACAATGTCCCTCAACTTACTATCAGCAAGTTCTTGTATATAATGGGAATCATTTATACGATATAACCTGTAAGTACTATACACCAAAAATAACAAGAACATAAAAAGAATAACCAGCATAGGACGTTTGGGCACTATAAACGGTCTTGCCAATACTGCCTTCTTTAAAAAAATCTTCACCGACTTACGATTTGTCAAATTAGATTTTATATTCATTGTGCAAAATTAGTCTGCAAGAGCAGGTGTTGTTGATGCTAATTCGGTTGTTGGCATCAATGGAACTTCTGTGGTTTGTTCAGATGTAGACACGGGTAACGAAGTACTCGTGGCCACCTCATTTACCACAGAATTATTTATCGGTGCTGGCGGTGACGCTATATCAGGTACATCAATGTTTTTAAGCAGGGCATCCAGTTTGTTTTTATCGATACAAGTTTCGTCATCTTTGGTAAAGTCACCAACACATAAGACTTTTTGATGAGACTTATTTGAAAATACTTCGTCAAAGTATCCGCGAATTGCGGTTATGCGCGCAGCAAGGAAATCGGTCAAAAATTGTTTGCCATCGGATATCTTTTTATCAAAAATTGCAACCGGGTCGCGGGCAACTTCGGACTGGATAGTTGAAATGAGCGTTGTCAAACCAGAGCTATCCATACTTTGCGATACATCTCCCAAAAGAATTCCCCCACCCAAATCAAAATTCTTTATAAACACAATCACCGTGCCAACTCCATCGTTTTGGTAGGAGGTAAGCGCTTGCCCTAAAACTTTGCCCGTACCGTTTGCTTTCATGGCAACACCAGCGATAGACGAAGAAGTTAGATAATCACCCGCATTAATATCCCCATTTTCAGTGCTTACCTTTACGGGCACTCTTCCCGAAAGTGCTACCGGCACGGCCAGTGGTTCGTTAACCGTGTTGTCACTGAGCAGCAAGCCAGGCTGTATAGAGACGACACCTATAACACCGGAATCATTTACCCCCGCACTTTTCTTAACACCCCCCAAAAGGGTGCTATCAATACTAACAACATCGCCGGGTACAATTGACGGATCGCTTGTAGGATAGAGTTCCGCAAGGTCCGCACCCGACGCGGAAACTTCTATTATGTTTAACAGAACGTTATTAACAGTAGAACTATCGGCAGCACTTTCCAACGCACAAACTGTATATGCCTGTGAGGTGGTTGTTGCTGGACTATCAATAAAGCTAAACGCCGCCCATTGAGAATTGCTTGCAGCCTTGGCCACGTAATCTTTGATATCATTACCAACCTGAGTACCAGTACAAACGCCGGTGCCACGTCGGACTCTTATTGTCGCGGTCTCGATCACGACGTTAGCGGAAGTTATAAGGACCTGCCCACTTACCAAGATTCGATTGCTCGTAGAACGCGGACTAATCGCGGGGGATGTAGTTGGACTCATTATTTCAGCTTCGCTAGCTGTTAGAACAGTTGAATTGCTAGAAGTTGCGAACGAAGCTGCCCTCGCCGCACCAGTACACGCGATATTCCCTGACGCATCAGTGGCGAGATCCGTGCAACTAGTCAGATCGGTGAGCGTTACAGTATCATCAAGAGTAGCGTGACCAGATACACGCAACACTGATGTCGAGGCTGTGCCTGCGTCTGCAAAATAACTTGTAACAGAAAGCTGAGGGAAAGTAGAAGTTGCCGTGGTTGAAGTAGCAGTGACGTAATTAACCGTTGGTGATGTAGAAGAAGTAAGGGCGTTACCGTCTCCTGGTGAATAAATCCACCCCTGATTAAAAGAACTTACCCCCGTCCCACCATACGTGACTCCAACAGAAGTGGTTGCTGACACCACTCCGGCATTGGCTTGAAGAGGGCCGTTCAGCGAACTGAAAGTTAAATTACCATTGAAAATATTTGACCCAGTGAAGGTATTGGCGCTGTAACTCTTGGGAATAGTCGATGAAGCGTTGATGTATGAGTTAACCCGATTATCTGTATAGTACAGATTTGTTCCTTCTGGTAGAGCAGTGGTAGTTGTGCCGGCTAAGTTGGCTGCGAATAGGTTGGTAGAATAATATTTGTTAGTGGCACCTTGAGTGAGGGCGTCAGTGGTAGTGCCAGCGATGACCGAGGCGACACGATTGTTGGTAAAGTAGAGGTTGGAACCTTCTGTCAGCGCACTAGTGGTGGTAGCGTTAAAGAATGTGTAGAAAGGTGAACCGAAGTTGGTGAGCTGTGTGGCAGGAAGAGAAAGATTTAAGAGGGTCGTGATTGAGTTGATTGAAGTTGTGCCAACACTGATCTTACCGTCTAATGTGGATTGTAGTGGAATGACGTAACCTGTGTCCAAAGAGACTGCCAGTGTTCCAGAGGTTGTGACAGGAGATCCACTAACGGTTAGACCAGTTGGCGTAGTCAACGCAACACTCGAAACTGTTCCTCCACTTCCACCCAAACCGAGCGAAGATGTTGCTGTTAATGTGTATCCTCCAGAGGAGTTACCGACCAGAAGATTACCATATGAAGGTATTGACGTTACCCCCGTCCCACCATACGCTACTCCAACAGAAGTGGTTGCTGACACCACTCCGGCATTGGCTTGAAGAGGGCCGTTCAAGGAAGCGAGATTTAAATTGGCTAACGTAGTCGATCCAACAACAGTCAAAGAACCAACGGCGTCGATCGAAAATAGATTGGCTCCAGTGCTGTCCTGAATCTGCAAAATGTTAGCCACTTGCCCAACAAATGCACGAAGCGTCGCCAGAATAGAATTAGTGCTCGTGGCAGTGACACCCAAAACAGAACTGGCAATGGGTGTGGTAGTACCGAGAGATGATGCCACAGCAGCGATACCGCAGTTTGCGGAGCCGGGTGCACAGTCTGGTTCTAGGGTCTCTCCTGGTTGGAATATTGTGGCACTGACTAGTTGGGGTAAGATAAAACTAACCAAGACCATAAGCGATATAAAACTTAACTTGGGCTTCACGTTTTTTAATATATCTAAATTAAAAGCCCGCCCCATAAAAGGGGGGCGGGCTTCAAGAGCCTCTAGATGATTTTATAATAGCATTTTGTGATTCATGCTAGCATTAAAGTTATCAACAATCCCGACTCAAAACTTATTATGTTGCAACTGAAACTGAACTAAAAAATAAGGTAGCCTAGAATTTTCCAGAATTGTAATTTGATGTGCCGCAACAGCGAAAATACCACTTTTATTTCTATACATAACTTTTTTCGATCTAGCCAAGGTATCATTATGACCTTGTGTAAGCCACAAACTCTTATAGAAGGAGAGGCCTACTCCCGGACTTACATCTCGAATACTTAAATGCAAAAACTCTTCTGGATTATAGCCAATTATCTTTGAGGCACTATCACTTACATTCAGTATTACACCCTTATTATCAAACAAAATAGTAAAACAATTCGGGCGATGGGAATTCTCATTAATAGATTTTATTGATTTTAGGACGCCACAACGTGTACATTTTATTTCAATTACGCTTGATAAAAGTAACCCCTTGAAAAGTAGTTTGCCACAAAAACAACGAAACTCTTTTAAATAATCTTTAGACAGCGCCATAAATATAAATGCTATCTGTTAACTATAACACATGATCCTATTTCTTATCGGATTTTAGCGAAATTTACACCAATTTTGGCCCGTGTAAGATTTTTAATAAGTAGTAAAAGTACACATCTTTATTCTAGCTTAGATTTTTTAGCAACAACGAATTAGAAACTACAGATACCGAACTCACCGCCATAGCCACAGATGCAAATATAGGATTAAGGAGTATGTGAAAGAACGGATACAGTGCGCCCATGGCAACTGGTATGAGTATAATATTATACCCAAATGCCCAAAAAAGATTCAACTTAATTGTTCGCATTGTACTCTTTGAAAGTTTAATCGCCATAGCAACTGACTTCAAATCTTTATTCATAAGAGTGATATCGGCTGCCTCGATTGCCACGTCTGTTCCCGTACCCATAGCAATACCAACATCTGCTGCGGCCAAGGCCGGAGAGTCATTTATGCCATCACCAACCATCGCCACCCTCTTACCCTCTGCTTGGAGTTTCTTAACCTCCCTTTCTTTATCTTCAGGCAGCACTTCAGCAAGCACTCTTGTGATGCCTACTTTCTCGGCAATTGCATGAGCGGTTCTCGCGTTGTCACCAGTAATCATAATGGTCTCTATGCCCATTCCGTTAAGTATATTTATGGCTTCACGAGCACTTTCTTTGACCGTGTCAGCGACGGCGATAAGACCGGCGAATTTACCCTCTAAGGAAAGGATCATGACGGTCTTACCCTCACCTTCTAAATTTTCAACCTGTTGTTTGTAATTCTGAATACCAACACCCTCTCTGTCCATAAGTTTTCTGTTCCCGAGAACCACCCTTTTTTCATTCACTATACCCTCTACGCCATGACCGGCTATTGCTTTGAATTTTGAGACATTGGCCAGTTCAATTTTTCTTTTTTCTGCTTCTAAAACGATACTCTCCGCAAGTGAATGTTCCGAACCATTTTCAAGAGAGGCCGCGTATTTGATCAACTCATTTTCACTATCACCATTTACAGAAATAATATCTGTAACTTCTGGCTTACCATTAGTCAGCGTTCCCGTTTTATCGAATACAGTTGCATTTATTTTGTGAGCGATTTCCAGACTCTCTGCGTCTTTGATAAGTATCCCATGTTCGGCTCCCCTGCCGGTGCCTACCATGATGGCTGTTGGTGTTGCCAGTCCCATAGCGCAAGGACATGCGATAATCAGTACGGCAATAGTATTTAGAAGTGCATGGAGAAGAGACGGTGTTGGGCCTAATACGTACCACAATACGAATGTAACTATCGCGAGCATGATCACTATCGGCACAAAATATGAAGAGACGAGATCAGCCATTCGCTGAATCGGTGCCTTACTTCCCTGAGCTTCTTCGACCAACTTAATGATCTGGGCAAGCATAGTCTCACTTCCAACTTTTGTTGCTTTAAAAGTAAACGTGCCGGTTTTATTAATTGTTGCCCCAATGACAACATCCTTCGCCGATTTATCAACTGGAATGCTTTCTCCCGTTATCATAGATTCGTCTATTGATGATTCACCGTCAATTACTACTCCATCGACAGGGATCTTTTCTCCCGGCCTAACACGTATTACATCACCAATAAGAACCTGTTCAATAGGAATATCTATCTCCTGACCATCTCTAAGTACTCTTGCTGTTTTTGCTTGTAAGTTTATGAGCTTTTTAACTGCCTCGGATGTTCTCTGTTTCGCCCTTGTCTCAAAATATCTGCCAAGCAGAATGAGGCCGATGATTATGGTACCCACGTCAAAATATGGAACTGGTGCAATACCAATTTTCTCCACGACTTTTGGAAATATAGTAACAAAAACAGAATATGTGTAGGCCACAGTTGTACCCAAGGCCACCAACGTATCCATGTTTGCCGTCCTGTGCTTCAAAGCGGGAATAGTAGCCCGATAGAAGATAAGGCCGACCCACAATTGCACCGGTGTAGCAAGAAGTAGCTGAAACCATGGATTCTGCAAAATCATCGGTGCGGTATTCATAAGCCCCGGGAAACTGCCCCAGAGGACGAGACCACCTAGGGCAAGACTTATTGCCACTTTATTGCGCAGATCCATGAGTTCTTTTTCTTTGGCTTTCTTTTGCTCTTCTTCAGATTTGATCTCTTCATTTATCATAGCCTCGTAGCCAACGTTAGCTACAGCCGAAGCCAGGTGATCATCATTCACTCTTTGCGGATCATATACAACTGTCGCCTTGGTCGTAGCCAAGTTTACTGTAGCGCTTTCTACACCTGGTATTTTTTTCAGAGATCTTTCTAGAATCCCTACGCATGAGGCGCAGTGCATACCTTTAATTGAGAATATTTTTTTGTTTTGAGACATATTATTCAACAATTATTTTCCCATGATACATGTTCATGCCGCACGAATAAACATACTCGCCAGTGTTATCGGGCTTAATTTCGACTGATACTTTTTGGTTGAGCGGCAAGTATTTACGGATCTTAAAGTCTCCCAAGACCACTTCCTCAAGGCAGCTTGTCGGATCTTTGCGAATGAAATTTATCGTAGTGGTTTTGCCCTGCAGTACTGAAATTACTTCGGGAGAATAGCCACCGTCAACAACCACATCTATCGAATCGGAAACTTCAACACCCTTATCCTTTTTCATAAGGAAAAACCAGTATGTGAAAATAATGCCCATAAAACCGCCGACTATTACAATAATTTTATCTGGTGTCATTTGTATTTTATTTATTAGCTATTATTCAACTTACCTAAAGACCAAAGATAGCGCTATAAAAATAAGTCCCAAGTGTTCTAATGCGCCAAAAGATTTTCCAGTCACGATGATAACCCCGATGAGCCATATCATTGCCCATATAGCAACACGACGAGTAGCAAGGCCGCTGATAAGAAGCAAACCGACAATAGAGTCATTGAGACTAATAACCACACCGACAAACAACTCCGGGCTCATAGACAAGAAATTCACCACAAAAGAGCCCTTAATGAGTTCGATAAATTCAGTGGGCGCAAAGAACGCCGTCAAGGCGTTGGCGATAAATATTACACCCAGACCGAAACGAGCCAAAAAATTATAAGTCAAATATTGCTTCATAGTTTATTTCATCTATTTTCTATTAAGGTCAACTACATAATTTCCCAAACTCTCAATCTCCTTTTTAAGCACCTGCCAATCAAGATTTTCATCATGTTCAACTATCGTTTCTCCTGTTTGAAAGTTTACATTACACGATTGCACATTCTTAATATCCCTGCAGACATCTTCGATCAGCAGTTTACAAGCATTACAGTGGGTACCCTTGATAGTGACTGTTGTTTCCATATTTAATCAATTACATTAAATTGTATCATCTTGATGCCCATACTGCAGGTTGCATAAATTGTACCAACCTCTGTTGGGGTAAATACAAGCTTATTGGCCCCAATTTGTAGTGGTAATGTAATCTGATACTGCGGAATAATCATTACTGACATACATCCTCCCAGCGGTACCTGATCATCTATGGTAATTTCAACTGGCACTCCCTTTTTAACTGTAAATGATTTTGGGTAGAATCCACGCTCTCTTGAGATTTCCATACTGAACTTTTGATCAGGAACACATGAAGCGATCTTTGGATCACAAGCAGAAGATAATCCGGCTAATATTTCGTCACTTTTATTATCAGTGCTGGCCGAAACTGAAACATTGCCCATATTTGGAATTACCGTGAACGCTGCGCCTCTTGTTGTCATGCCCATAGTACAACTGAACGGAATAGTTCCTGTGTCTTTAGGAGTAAAAGTGATCGTTGTTATGCCTTGAGGAGCGAGATATTTTGTTATACCGATTGTAGGCACGGTGATTACTTGCGCGCAACCAGCTGCATTGCTGGCATCAATCTTCCAGTCCACAGGGACACCCTGCTGGATGGTGAATTGAGATGGAGAATAGCTGTAACCATCTACCTTCATTTCAACTACTTGCTTGCCATCAACAATAGGCGCAACTTGTGCGGCTGTACTAGAAGTGTTTGAAGTAAATGATGCTAGACTAATATTGATACCAGTTAAGGCCAAACCGTTATTGATATTCCAAAAGCCTAGCAAAATTACTAACACCGCCGAGAATCTCAAAAAATGTTTCTGGAATGACCCTTTAGCAAAACTTGAGATGGCTCCAAGAGAAAGTAACATCGGCAGTGTGCCAAGAGAGAACGCAAGCATCGTCAGTGCTCCCACACTAAAACTACCTTTCGCTAATACATAGAGCTGCAGGGCTTGAGTAAATCCACAGGGCAAGAAGAATGTAAGTCCACCAAGCGTAAAGGCTCCGGTTTTTCCATCTTTGCCACTCAAGTCGTGGATTTTATGAGCAATAAACTTGGGCATTCTGGGCTGGAATCTTCTCATCCACGGAAAAAGATTTAGCATTTGGAATCCAAGAATGATCATTACCAGACTTGCAATGATCGATAAGACGCCGGTTCCCCAAGGAGAGAGACTTATAACTGAGCCAAGTGCACCGATGAGTCCGCCAAAGAATGTGTAAGAAGCAACCCGACCTATGTTGAAATACAGAGTCGGCCTAAACTTTTGGTATCCGGTCAGATTCGGATACATTTCACTATATTTTGCGGCAGCAGTTAGAAGAAGTCCTCCAGCAACCGCAAGACAAGTTGAGGTCGCGGCCACTAGTCCTACCAAGAATACGAATCCATAACTCATATTATTAGTGATACCAAGACTTTTTGGTAAGAGATCAAACTGCTGTAAGACTAAGTACAGGGCCATAACGAATAGGAACATCGCTCCGATTTGAATGTAGTCCTCTCGAGTATTCTCATGTTTCGTGGCCTCGGGTGGGTTATACCCATCTTCCCAGCGAGTAATAGAATAACCGTCATCCTTGATAGGTAAACCCAACTCTTTCAGCGATATTTCTCCCCTTGAAGAAAACACCTCCGTTTTTCCTGTTGCAAAATGGACTGCTACCTTTTCGACCCCCGGTATCTTTTTAAGTTTTCGCTCGATTAAAACTTCACAGCTTGCGCAATGCGTACCGTGAATTTTTAGTTGTATTTTTTTAAGATTACTCATAGTCTTTATTGTGCTAGTGGTTCTGGAGATTTATTTCTATTTGCATTGATGAACTCGCGAATCTTAGTCTCATCAAATATTTGTAGTTTCTCAAGTCTTCCCCAAGAAGCTAAAACGATAGGCGCATCATCTTTTATTCTTGGCGTTACAATAATTTTTGGTTGGCCACGGATTACATTCTCTAACTGATTGATCGTTGTAGTTGCGATGCCTTTATAAGATATCCAAATTCCGCCATGTTCAAGATTGTGTATCAACTGTTCGTCCGGTAACTCTGTTTGATAGACCCCCCAATCTGCTGGCACTGCATAATGCCAACCGGAAGTCGGAGGGTTGGAATTATATTCTGGATGCGTTGCACCGATAGCGATATGCTCCTGACCCTGGATAGGAAAGCTCTGACCAATTGGCTCGACTGTAGTTGAACTCAGTCTAATGTAAATCAATACTATTATAGCAAGAACAGCTAACATGATCACGAGTAAGCGCAGTGTTTCTTTTGTACTCATATTTTTATAGGAGCGTTTTGATTTTCCATTAGTAATTAAGACTTAATAAACTAGTAAATAAAAAACAGACAAAAAGCCAAATGGCTATGCCTGTATTAATTTAAAAAATTAGTAAACCTTAGTATTTAGAATACCTTGAGAGAATGCCTCTTGAAGAATAGGCTGAGAAAACGGGGTATAAAATCTAGAACGACGGCGTTCTATTATAAACAAAAGAGTATTTTTGGTATTTGGTAGTATAGAGTAGAAAGTTAGAAAAAATACTGCAAGTATGGCTGCTAGCAAGATAAATAAGCCAAATGATTTAGGAACGGAACTAAACATAACTTGCCAAGATTCAATATGCTCAAGCACACCCATGCTACAAAGGGATGAACCAATAGTAAATGGGCAGTTGTTACTCATCTTTCCATCCATGCCAGTTTGCATCCCACTAAATATACCGAATAAGGCAACAACGAAGAGAGCGCTAAATGTAAAAATTGCCACTTGCTTAAAGATTGATCTTGTCCAACTTAAATTCATATAAAGAGATTATACACAAAAAATTAATTAAAGTAAAATAACAATAAAATATAACCTAGCGATAATACTCCTTTCTCTTGAATACTAATTTTCAACTTAAAACTTGGTCTGCGCTCTCTTCTATAATTTCAGTAAATTCTTCTTTGGAAGACGAAATTCCTAAGCTAGATAATATCAAAAACCTACGTGTATACGTGATCCAAGTGCGGCATACAAGAAAGCGCCGGAAAATTTGAAACGACTCTACCTTGGCCTTTTCTGGGACCACCTCAAAGCTGAGGAAAAGAAAATTGTGGAAGCAACAAAATCTCAGATCATCACGAGTCTTGAAGAGGTCGGTGCTCTTACCATAGACGATATCCAAGAAAGGGGTGACTACTGGGAGTTGAACCCAGACTAAGAGCTCCACAAGCTCGTGTGCTACCGCTACACCATAGCCACCATAAATTAATAATGCGGTCTGATCTCCTTTATACCAGATTTCTGGTTAGTTAGTCTAGCTAGCGCATACAAATATGATGAGATCCTATTTAAATACGAGTACAGATCTTTGTTCATCGCACCGTCATCATAAAGTCTAACGGCCGCCCTTTCCACCCTCCTCGACACGGCTCGCGCGAAATCTAAGAACGCGGATAGCTCTGTCCCGCCAGCGACAAAAAAACTTTTGATTACTGGCAACTGCTTTTCAATGTCGTTTATATCTCTCTCGAGTTTTGTGATTTTATCAAGAGTAATTCTTGGCTCAGCGCCAGCCAACTCGGCTTGAGCAATAAATAAATCCTGCTGAACTTCTTCTAAAGACTTCTTAATCTCAGGATCATCTGCCTTAACTTTACAAACGCCCAAAAGTGAATTCAACTCGTCAACAGCGCCTAAAACCTCCACAATAAGCGAAGTTTTTGAAATTCTTTTTTTGGCGTCAAATAAAATCGTAGATCCATCGTCCCCCTTTTTTGTATATAACATAGCTAAATGACTATAACACAGAATGAATACTGTGACAACTATCATCGACCAACAAAAATGCCCCGATCAAAATCGGGGCGCGAAAAGCTATTCCTTTTCTTTGAAAATAACGAGGTTGACAACGTAATCGTTGTTCTCAGAGATATCCCCTGCTTGTGGGAACTCTAGCCCCATAAGTCGAATATCATACTGACCAATCAGCTCATCAGTGGTTGTAACACATGTTGGCCGACCCGTTAGAGAAAGCTCAATGGTGCATGACTCTGTTACCCGACCCAACTCTTGCTTTATCTCTAGCACGACTTTGACAGGCTGACCCTTTCGTCGTGGGCCAGTCGACACACTCGTCTCGCTCATAAGCACCTTGGCAAAAGTGACCTGTAACCCCTCTTCCTCAATATAGGCTGTCTCCCCACGCACCAAATGAAACTGGCTCGAAAGCTTGGCTTCGACACACCGTGCGATCCCTACCTTCACATCCGCTTTAGTCGCGTTCTTCTTAGACTTCTTGCTTGGCTTGTAAAAATATCCAGCGACAATGGCAGTCACAGCCACGAACGCAACGATCCACCATGCTTGCTTGGGAACTTTCTCTTCATCCATGTTCGCACACCTCCTTATGCGCCAGAAATAATGACCTTAGCCAGGTAGTGACTCTTACCGTAAATTTCTTCTCTCTCAACATTAGGATCGGGCTTGAAATCGAGAAGCACAATCATATAACCTCCCGCCTTCATAACTTTATTCCCTGGAAAAGAGAAATCGATGTAGTGAGTCACACCGTCCAAGATGAAAGAAAACTCCTGGTGGTTATTCATGTCGACGAACGAAAGGTAGCCGCGCGACTCGCCATCAGGAAGCAGAACCTCCTGACCAATCGCAATATCAAAGGGCTTGTTAAGTTCTACGTGTCGGATCTCCTGCTCCGCTGGCGTAAAACTGTCCTTATCATTGCCGCTAGAACCATCTTTCTCCCCCTGCTCGTCTCCAGAAAAGCTATCAGCCGCGACAACAACCACAATCAGAGCAACGACCGCACCGACAATCTTGGTCCACATGCTTTACCCTTTCCCGCAAAAAGCGGATCTATTTGAACCATTCCAACTGCTACTTGCAGTTATTTTCAAAGAACGATAGACAGTGCTAAAACTAACACGATAGACAATATTAGTAAAGGGTAAGCTCAAAGGCCTGGGAACGCTGTCTTTAGCTTTTCGTGGCATGAGATTTGACGACGTACAGACTTATTTCTTCAAAAAGTTCGTACATGCTTACGAGATTCTCAAAATCAACTTCTGTATTATCACTCACCATTGCGTACTTTTTACACAAATTTATAATTTCGTATTTTGTTAAATCCTTTAGATCACCGTAGTCAATAAATCCATTGTACAGCAAAATATCTATCGACAGTCTGATTACATATTTATGGATATGCCACATCTTATATTCGTGAGTAGACGTTTTTGCCACATATGCAACTCTAATTCTCAATATATATTCAAATATTTTATTAAGATAACTTTCCTTCAGTTTCGTCTTACTTACGGTCTTAAGTTTATCTACAAAAATATTTTTGCCGTATAGAGCGACACCATTTGCAAAATATTCCATGGCAAAAACGCCGATGCCGACATCAACAAACTGCAAGTCGCTATCCACTTCATCTTGAAAATATATTCGGAAATCTGGTTTTTTAAAGCTTGAAAATATGTATTCTGATATCTTATGCAAATCAGCGTCACGATTTTTAACGACAACACAAACATCAACATCATCGGGAACCTTGCCCATATTATTATTTACAACACTCGACCCAAACACAATAAAACAAGTTAAATCTTTAGCAAACGATTGACTAGGTAAATCTTTCTTTACTGCCTGAAAATCTCTATGCAAAAATCGAAGCTTGTCTTTGGAGTAATCTTCAAACATCTCCCTGGCCTTCATTAGTTCGTTCTTGCTAAAAGGAAGAATAACCTCCAAAGCCTTAGAGTACTCAAACCAGTCAGCGCCGGTTACATCTGAACCTTCCTCTTGTCTTAGATCATACTTTTCATAAGCCTCAAAAAGATTCATGTAGATCTCCTTCGTATTTGGCTTACCATTATCATCAACAAATGAAAACTTATAAACCACGCAAAGATCAATATACTTAATCTGATCTTTTTCGAGTCCGACCTCTTCTTCGATTTCTCTTAGGGCCGCTGCCACTTGATCCTCACCTTTCTCTATATGCCCCTTTGGTATCCAATACTCATTTTTTTTGTTTCGTATTAACAAAACATCTAGTTCTCGAGTTTTTTTGTCTTCAAAAAAAATGAAGCCTCCAGACGAAACATGGTGTCCAACAAACTTGGTGTTCATCCTTGATGTAATTTTGTTTGACATAAGTTTTATTTTAAACTTTTTAAGTATTCAATCTCTCTATTTAATAATTCAACGACCTTTGGATCGAATAGATTTTCTATCGAAATATAATTAACGCCATAAGTTGGCTTTTCGTTTTTGAACCTCTTCGAGTACAGCTCCCAGCACAGCTTTGGCAGTTCTCCCTCTTGTAAGTCTAATCCTCCGTTAGTAACCATTTCGGCCACGGTGCTCAAATCTCTAAATATTTGGTAAAGCTGGGCGTGTGTGACAACCACTACTTTCGTCTTCGCACCAAACTTATCCATCTTCTTTGACGTTCTTATAACCAAATCATACAACCTCAACAACAGGTCTCTGTTACTTTCACCATAACTTTCAAAATAAGGTACCAGCTCTGGATATTTATAGGTACCGTCACTTTGCAATACTGGATCACCAAACTTATAGAGTAAATTTCCACTGGCAGATCCAAACACTTCCTTAGAAAAAATCTTATTGGCAAGTTCGAGACCCAAGAATTGTCCCCCTATTTTATAATCGGCTGGCAAAATAAATTTACCCTGATCAATGG
>JACQCW010000053.1 GCA_016201425.1 Candidatus Vogelbacteria bacterium
CAGTGCCAGTGCCTGAACCCCAAACACTGATGCGGGCATATGGAGAAGATGTCCCTACTCCTAATCGAATATTAGTATTATCCCAGTAGAAGTGAGAGGTGTCCTGGGTAAGAACATTAGGAAATGTTGGCCCACCAGGAATGGTAACATTCCCCGGGAAAAAGATTCCTCCATTTGTTGTTCCATTATGTTGTATTATTGTTGTGGTAGCAACCAACCATACGGCACCGGCACCATAATCTTTAATTGAAAATCTTTCCGTGATTACTCCAGCTGGTGGAGTGTTAGACAAAACAAAAACTCGTTGCGACGAAGCCAATGTTGCCGAACTATTAATGGCTAGTATACCACTTGGAGAAGTGGTGGCAATACCAAACTTAAGTTTGCCATCATCTACGACGGTCCAATTCTCTACGCCATTTGATGCAGACATAGCCATCAAACGACCTACACTAGTGGTTGATACAGAAAATCTGGCTGACGGGGACGTTGACCCGATACCAGTCATTCCATTATCCAGAACAGTAAATTTTTCTGCGTTATTTGAGTCAGCAACAGCAAACAATCTACCAGTACCAGTACCATCCGCTGTGACGGATAATTTAGCTGACGGGGAAGTTGTACCCACACCGATCCAACCACCGTTTGTCATGACAAGCTTTGTGGCTGTCGATGATCCTATAGCAAAAATTGGTCCCGAAATTCCGTTAGGATTAATGGATACTTGTGCCCAAGGTGACGTGGTGCCGATACCAATATAACTGCTGGTCGCAGTCAGGATATTGCCATTATCCAGAACTGAAAATTTTTCAGAACCGAGAGAATCTGAGAGCGCGAATAATCTACCTGTTCCAAAACCGTCTGCAGTTACAGCAAATTTAGCGGACGGTGATGTTGTTCCTATACCAAATGTAGTCCCCCCTGCTACAAGAATATTACCATTATCAAAAACCGTAAATTTTTCTGCGTTATTTGAGTCAGCCACAGCAAACAATCTACCAGTACCAGTACCATCCGCTGTGACAGACAATTTAGCAGACGGTGAAGTGGAACCAACCCCAGCCCAACCTTTATCCAAAACTGTGAACTTTTCGATGTTATTTGAACCAGAAACTGCTACCAACCTACCTGTCCCCGTACCAGACCCGGTCAAAGAGAATCTAGCCGACGGAGACGTTGTTCCTATACCAACATTACCAGTCGTATAATATATATTTGATACTGATGTGATCCATTGACTACCAGCGCCACCAGAAATACAGCTGCCAGCCACAGAGAAACAACCAGCAGCAAGATTAATTCCGCCACTACTATAAAAGGTAGAGGTGGCGGTCGTGAAATTGGCGATTCCACCAAGAGATAAAATGGAGCCGGGCGTGGACGTACCAACACCCAAGTTGGTGCCATCAAAATTAAAACTGGAAGAGGTTGTCAACCTGGCAGCATCAGCACCTGAAGTGAAATTAGTATAAGGGATAGCACCCAGAATTGATAGCCCATCAACGTCGCTGTACTTTAGTATTCCACCACCCCCAACCTGATCATTCACCCAAGAAAAACTGTCTCCGTTATACTGCAAAATTTTACCGGAAACTGGCGTTGCCATCGTCACAGATGTAAGCACGCCATCACTGTTAACATAGAAAAGTTCGTTCCGTGTTGCAGCGAAGCCATCAGAACCTTTTAAATCTTTGTCGATGGATATTCCCAGTCCGCCATATTTTGAAGAGACGACGCCATTAGATATAAGAGGGATTTGGGAGCTGCCCAGGTAAATGTTGCCACTGCCTATAGTAATGGCAGTAGTGGAAGCATAACCCAACGATGAGCTATTAGAGATTAAGTTATTAGTAATCACAGAATCATCCGCGGTAATAACAGTAGTGGACGCATAAGGAAATCTGGAAGCAGGCACGTCTGGATATGATAAGGTAGTTATTTGATGTGTGGCATTATCAAAAACTGCTTGATTATTTGTGGCAACGAAGTATGGAGACTCAACTCGGCCATTAGTAAATATTGGCTGAAGAGCTGCATTAACTGCTGCCACTCCACCGAGTCCACCAGAAACCCCGCCTGTTCCAATGCCACCCGTACCGGCCCCTATGCCAGTTCTGACCCCTCCCTGACCTCTACCGCCAAGTCCCGTTATGCGATCCACAATATTACCCACTTGCACTTGCGCCCGAAGAACGTTACGATCAATGGCTGCCGACACTCTACCAATATAAGCAAAAGAAAATAATATTACGATTATGAGAAATACCGATAGTAGATTATTCGGTTTCATGTTCATGTGGTCCAATTATATTATAAAAAACAAGAAAAGTAAACGTCATCGGGTCTGCTGTGGATAAATAATAAATTAGTTGACCAGGGAGGTTGTGCTAGCTTCAGAGTCAACCGCTGTGCTTGAAGTCGCGGCCTCTGAAGATGATTCAGATATCGTTTGGGTTTCGGCAGTGGTGCTTGAAGTTATCTGCGCGTTAGACGTACTTGATGCGTTAGCATTTAGTGAATCCGTAGAAGTGTCTATCACATCAGTTTGCTTTGTATAAGTTAAAACCTCTCCTGAAATAACTTGACACTTGCCACTAACGGTTTTTGCCAAACCACCAGAAATTGACAAACAATAAGGTACGCCGCTCACTTCATCGTACATAGTGATACCGACCCTCTTTGATGGACTGCCAATTGTTAAGGTATCAACTAAGAGATCTTTAAAAACAGCAACGCCGTCAGAAATTCGAGCCCCGAGATTTGAAAAGTAATCAGACACACTGGCCAACAAGGAAGGGCTGCCCTGATCTAAAGAATTGTTCAAACCATTGTAGCTATTCTGCACAAGCACCAGAATTTTGCCGTTTCTTTCTGGTTCCCCATTGTAAGACTCGAGGGCAACGCCTATGGTCGACACAGAACCTTTTGCTTTCATGCCAACTCCTGGGACCGGCGAAAGCATAATCTTATCGCCCACCTCAATTGAACCATTACCGAGAGAAACTTTTGCAGGGACACGCCCTGATAGAGCTATAGGAGTCTCAGATCCTTTAGAAAAAAGTGAAAATTCATTAAAATGTGTGCCGCCAAAATACGCAGTAGCACCCTGGAGAAACGCCGCGGGACGAGTTGAGACTATACCAATTACTGTTGAATCTGTATTTGCTCTGACCACACTAAATCCATCTTTATTCCCGGAATCTATTTCAGGGGCTACAATATCGCCCGGGGACAAATCTTCTCCCGAAGTATAAGCTTCTGCCAAGTCAGCACACGTTGTCTCAGGTGTTAAATTATATGTTGACGTCGCAGCCTTCAAACAGCCAGCAACTGCAATATTTCCGACAATAGAAAGCTGTTCCATTGGGGAAGTGGTACCTATGCCAACCTTGCCATTACTGTCTATTATAAAAACAGTCGAGGTCGAGACTGCAGTTGAGGTGCTTACAGCAAAAATTGGTGCATTGGTTAAATTTGATGAAGATCCAGCAACAGAAAGTCTAGCCCACGGAGTAGATGAACCTACGCCCAATCTTCGATTTACAAAATCCCAATAAAAGTTAGCGGGATCTCCTGCTGAATAACCAAGCAAAGTTGTAAATGTTACACCCCCTGGTATAGCTATTAATGAACGGACCGTTGAACCAATAACCACTGGTCCATTAAAAGTATTTGTAGCAATTGAAGATGTTGCTGTAAAATTAGTGGACACAGTCTCGCCGACAACCGACAGTTTGGTGTATGGGGAAGTTGTACCAATACCAAAATTGGCACCATTAAAATACGCTTTGCCAGAATTATTAATTTGCCAACTCAAATCTCCACCCTGCATTCCATTGGCTGTTTCAAAATATCCATTGTAACTTAAATCTGCCCTATCATTTGTAGTTACCATATCATCATTTAGAAATCCGAAATGCAGGGCGTCACCGGTAGATGAGGCGTACCAATTTTTTAAATTTGTTGCACCAGATGGATAGCCGATAACAAGCTGTGGTGTATTAACGGCGCTCACTTGTAAATTCACAGCTGGCGTAGTCGTTCCTATCCCCACCTTACCGCCATTTGATACTACTAAAAATGGTAAACCGCTACCCTGCACATTAAGAACATCGCCAGAGCCCAACTGCCTTAAAGTCAAAAGAGTGTCCGTAGATGAGGTGGCCACTGTGCTCGTTGCATCAGTACGCACAAAGGCAGAAGAGTCTAAGCCATCTAAAACATCCGTATTGAAGGAATATGGCACAGTACCAAAGGTTTTTCGCGGGGACATCTCTCCGTCCCAAGTTGGTGATACCGTGTTATTTGTACCACCGATATTAATTGATAAATAGAGGGGCTGATTAAAATTTAGAGAAGATAAATTTGTTGAAGTTGCTCCGATCATTACAGAAAACAAACCATTCGTTACTTGGACTCTGTCATTCTGTATAAGAGTGCTCGTAGCAATTGATACACCGCCAGTCAAAGTATTATATATCTTAAACTGTATATTATATGTTCCATCCGCGACCGTTGCTCCATTCTGGTCTGTGAGTTTCCCTTGATAACTAATCTGTTTAGTAAAATTTGAACTATCGGCATGGGAAAAAGCTGGCAAAAACAAAAAGACCAGAGTAATAAAAATTCTTCCAAGTAAAAGGTTTCTAACCTTCGAATATTCCATTGTTACTCTTAATTTTACCACCGAATCGCTTCTCCAGTTAGTGGATAAACATCTAGAGGGGTAAAACTGTGATTATTACAG
>JACQCW010000059.1 GCA_016201425.1 Candidatus Vogelbacteria bacterium
ATTTCGCCTGTTTTGGTATCTAAATTTCCCGTTGGTTCATCGGCTAGTATAAGTGTTGGGTCGTTAACCAATGCTCTCGCAATAGCAACTCGTTGTATTTGGCCTCCAGAGAGTTGATTCGATAGATGATAAAATAGTTGTTCGTCTAAGCCGGCAGCTTTAAGTGACTCTCTGGCGCGTCTCTCTCTTTCTTCTGCCGGAACGTGATCGTAAACGAGGGGAAGCATAACATTACGCAGTACGGTTGTGCGTGGCAGAAGGTTGAATGATTGAAAAACAAATCCAATCTTGTCTCTTCTTATGTCAGCGAGCTCATCGTCTGTAAGTGTTGAGACATCTTTACCGTCGAGTAGATATGTTCCACTGGTCGGACTGTCTAGGGCGCCCAATATGTGCATAAGGGTTGACTTACCAGATCCAGATGGACCCATGATTGCGACAAACTCGCCGTCCTCTATTTTAAAACTTACGCCCTTTAAGGCCAAGAATCCTGAGGTCTCTCCGCTAGAGCCATACATTTTTGTTACATCCTTGATTTCTATCATATGTGTTTACCTGCCTAAAACAGCTCTTGCTCCACCACCTCCTCCACCGCCGCGACCGCCAGTTACGGAATTCAAAATAGATGGGGCTGCTTGGGTTGATTGGGGTGACGAAATTGTGACAGTTCGGGTTACTACATTTTCACCTCCGCTTAATCCAGAAACTATTTCAGTTAGTGTATCATTAGACAAACCAGTTACGACCGTTTGCTGATGTGGTAGAACCGTGGACGGAGTTCCTTGACCGTCTGACCCACGGGCCATTGGTGTGTCGAATAACTCTACATATTGGTTACCACTCTTGCTCTTTATTGAACCATTATCTACCGCCACCACATCTGTTTTTACCTCTGTTATAACGGCGGCACTAACACTCATACCCGGTTTAACTCGGTCGTCTTGTGTGGCAAACCCAATTTGTACGTTATAAGTTACCACCCCCTGTGACACAGTACCAACAGTGTCAATCGCGGTCACGCTTCCAGCGATTGTTAAGCTATCAATAGCGTCGAATGTTAAGGTCGCCTTTTCTCCAATTTTTATTTTTGCCGCGTCGACCTCGTTTAGAGAAATAATGGCAATTTGTTGTTTTGAAACAAGACTGGCGATAATGGTTCCGTTACCAACTTGATCTGTTTTCTTTATATCAACTTTTGAAAGAGTCCCACTGTACGGTGCATATATAGAATAATCTGCCAAAGCATCTTTTGCATCTTGGAGGGTATTCTCACGTTGCTGAACCGCCAACTGAGCAGACTGGAGATCTAAGGCGTCGCTGCCAGCCTGTAATTTTGCTAGGGAGGCTGTTTTTTCTTGTATCGTTAAGTCCGCACTTTCTAGAGAGTTTTCGTTATTACTTATTCCATTGACCTGGTTTGTTAAGTTCGCAAGGTCTGTGTTGGTTTTGTCTGTGTATGTGGCCAGGTTTGATTGATGAGTGGCTAACTGGGACGGCATAGTTGCTTTGTGCTCAGTTAACCGATCTCTCACAAAATTTAGGAAATCATTCACAGTTTTTACCGCATCTGTAATGGCCTTTGTTGTGGCAGTTGTTTCGTTTAATAGATTTTTGGTCGTGGTTGCGCCGGAGTATCTAGAAGTTGCTTTGTAATCTAAGAAGGCTTGATCATAAAGTTCACGAGCTTTTGAGTACGCGGTTGCGGCGTTATCTCGATATATAGTTACATTGCTGTCGTAGTTTTTTACAAGGTCATTATAAAAGGAAATATTATCTTGCCCGGCATTGTTTGTGTTTGAATATAAAATGTCCTGGAGACCAGTTACGGTTGTTGGTAAATCTAAGAAGGCATTGGAGACGGCTGTAAAGGCATCGTCATATGTTTTGGCACTGTCATTAATGAGTTGACCTTGTGTTTGTTTTGCCGTAGTTATGGCATTTTCCGCTTGCAGTATTGATAGAGAATCGGCTGGCTCGTTTATTTTGGCTAGTGACAATTTTGCACTTTCCAAACCAGCTTCAGCGTCTCGCACGGCTTTTTGGGCTGACGTTGAATCCAACTCCTAAATGTACTAATGATTTTGTGCGCGATAAAATAGTTTTTTATACTTTTCATTTTTATTTTGTTTGGCTCGAGGATGTGGCGGATAATTCTGGCACTACTCTTATCAGTTTGGCATCGATTTCGGAATTTTCGTCTGGTGAGCCAAGTACGACAATATTGTCTCCAACTTTAAGATCAGACGGTTTAATTGCGTCTCTCTGGCTTCTTAAGATTGTTTTGGTCGTAGTGCTGTCGTCGATTGCTATAACCTTTTCAATATTATCTTGATCCTCGATTATTATTTTGGGAAGCGTGATTTTAACAATTTTACCACTAGTTCCATATGTAGTTCCGAACTCTTCACGCAAGTTTCTTAGTCCCATCATAGGTGAATTTCTCATCCGTCCAAAAGATTGGTAATATCTTTCTCCAAATCGGTACGAGAAGGAAGCCTGACGGTACCCTACTGACATTCCGGCTCGAAAAATTATGAGTGCTACTATAAGCGCCGCTAAAACGTAGAGGACAATTTTCGAGTTTATTTTTTGGAACCAATCTTTGATGTTCATGGCTAAATTGTTTTTATTTGTAATAAATTGTTTTTGGGCTGAATCTTGTTGATCGCATTAATTGCCCACACAATGAGTAGTGCCAATGAAAGTAAGGCAGTTATCTCGACTATGGGGAGAGATTCTATGATAGACAGCGCAAATGATTGCCACTGATTTACCACAATGTCGAAGTCACTAAAAATAAGTGGTATAAACTGATACAGGTCAGACTGAGCAATTGACTGTGCAACTAGTTGCGATGCAGGAATGATTGCGACCGCAGATAAGACAATAGTCAAATAATAAGACATTTTCAGTCTGAAAACTTTAGCCTTCTGGTATAGTTCAACTCTCAACAAAATCGACTGGTGGAGTCTTGCGCTCGGTTCAATTTGGTCGATTTTATTAAATAGTTCTTTGGGTGAAGACATGTGAGGTAATACGAATCATATACTTATTTCGTTGCATTAGTAAGAAGTTTACGTAGTAATAACAAACCTCTTTTATGTTGACTCCTAATAGTATTGGATGGCCGACCGAGGGCTTCGGATATCTCCTCAAAAGTTAAATCTTCCATATATCTTAGAAGTAACACCTCTTTGTAATTAATCGGGATTTGATTAAGCGTATCTTCAAGTAGTTTTTTGTTTTCAGCTATCAATATAAGTTGATCAGGCAGGGGTTCTGTGTCCGCTAGATTGTCTAAAAGCGGATTTTCTCCCTCCTCATTATTAAAAAATGAGCTTGGGATACTTTTTTTCTTCCTAAATAGGTCAGTGACGGTATTGCGTGCTATCGTAAATATCCAGGTTTTAAAACTTTTATTAATATCAAAAGAGTCTAAATTTTTCCATGCTTTTAAAAATGTCTCTTGAGTGACGTCGTCTGCGTCGTCATGATTGTTGGTTAGTCGATAAGCGAAGTTGAGAATCGATTTGAGATATCTTATTACAAGAAGATCGAAGGATCTGAGATCCCCGTTTTTTGATTTGGTAATTAATTCAACATCTGTTTCTTCCATGCGTTACTATAATAAACTTCTTTTTTAGAAATTAAAAATCCCCACTCTGTTTTATAGAGTGGGGAAGTGACTTCTCGTAGACAACTATCGGCTAGATAGCGAACCGGAAATCTTGTCTCTATTTATTTACCGCCGTCTCGAATCCTTCAACCAGGTACATAACACCCATTATCGAGGCAGCTACGAACAACACTGCAATGCCGCCAGCATCTGTCGGGGTCGAGTTGACCTTTACAAGGCTGAGCGTGTAAGCCGCAAGTCCCAACTGACAAAGACCCAATACGATTCGACGAATTTTCATTACTTCTCCTTCTCCACTAAGGTGGAAGTTACATCTTGCAAGCTTTGGTGAGAGTTTCGTTCAATTTACCAATTGCTGTATCAATGACAACCGAAAGACCGAGGAAGATACAGAAAATCGCCAGCGCGATACTTGTAGCAAAGCTTACATTGTGTGTTAGACACATGAGGCCGTGGAAAGTAAAACCCGATGGTACAAGAAGTATGAGAGTGAGATATAACCAGTCCACCTTATTCATGGCGGCTCCTTTCTGGTAATGTTGGCAAGGTTCAATATTTGGTCATAAAGCTACCATACATTGATTAACAAGTCAAGAAAAATTTATCTAAACCTTAGAACGTATGCGTTTAGACCTGGGTTAGTTATGGTAATTTGCAACGTGTGTTCTCCGGCTACAGCGTTGATTGTTAGTTTGTAAATGTCGGTATTTGCGATATTAACGTTAGCTTTCTTTCCATCTTGCAAAACAGTGATCGTGTTGGTGGCGTCTGAGCCAGCAACTAGGTACACCTCTTTGGCACTGTATTTAATAGAAATTTTTGCGTCTGGGGTTTTATTTGTTGCAAATTCTCTACTAAATTCCCAGGTTCCATCTAGGTACAAACTATTTTGATCAAGTGTCTTTGGTAGTTTTAATTTCTGAATTCCTACCGTATTAAATTCACCA
>JACQCW010000001.1 GCA_016201425.1 Candidatus Vogelbacteria bacterium
GCACCCATTTTGGAGTTAACCCTGGATCGTGGTGAAAACGGATCCACGAAAGAACTTTTTGGTCCACAGCCGGTAACCTATTAAATGATATCCCCCCTTTTTTTGAAGGGGGTTTTGCATTTCTGGCGGAGCCGGAGGGATTCGAACCCTCGAGGAGCTTTAAGACCCCTGCGACTTTAGCAAAGTCGTACGTTAGACCGCTCTGACACGGCTCCTTAATTTACTTAACTTAGCATCTTTTTTGCCTTTTTTCTAGCTTCTCGCTATATTGTTGTAACATGTAAATTAATACATGGAGGAGTGGCCGAGTGGTTTAAGGCAGCGGTTTACTAAACCGCCGTCCCTTAATTGGGACCATGAGTTCGAATCTCATCTCCTCCGCAAATAGTACTTAGTATCGTACCCGATTGTCTAGTGAAAGAAATATTTTTTTAAACACAATTAATTATGAAAGAAAATAAGTTTGAAGCAATTAAAAAACTAGATGGTAATAGTAGAGAGTACTGGTCGTCACGTGAACTTGCAGAAGTTTTAGAGTATACAGACTATCGCAAGTTTTTAAATGTTATAAGCAAGGCAAAAATTGCGTGTGAAAATAGCGGGGAAGATATCCACAACCATTTTGTCCACATGGACGAAATGGTTCAGATTGGCTCAGGAGCAGAAAGACCCGTTGAGACTATTAATCTTTCACGATACGCTTGTTACCTAATTGTCCAAAATTCAGATCCAACCAAAGTAGTAGTGGCAAAAGGGCAAACCTACTTTGCTATCCAGACTAGACGTCAAGAACGATCAGATAATTTGATAGAGGCAAACAGTCGCGTATTCTTGCGCGGAGAGATGAGGAAGCATAATACGAGTTTGATGCATACTGCCTCTCAAGCGGGCGTTGAAAGTTTTGCTATTTTTCAAAATTCTGGTTACAGGGGTTTGTATGGCGGACTTACTGTGCAAGATATTCATGCAAAAAAGAAGTTGAAAAAGTCACAAAAGATTTTAGATCATATGAATAGTGAGGAGCTTGCTGCTAATTTATTTCGTGCAACTCAAACTGACGCAAAGATAAAACGTGAAAATATAAAGGGGCAAGTAAAAGCGAACTTGGCACACTATGAAGTTGGTCAAAAAGTACGTAACACCATATCAAACCTGGGTGGTACTATGCCAGAAGAACTCCCCACCCCTGACGCGATTGAAAAGGTACAAAAAAGAATTAGTAAAACAGGAAAAATTAGGATGACTGAGAACAGTAAAACTAAAAAGTAGAAAATATGGAACTATTTAAATTTTTAGTAGCTAACACATATGGCGGCGTCATGGGCCACGGATTCTTTCTTCCTGCCCTTATTATTCTGCTTATTGTGTGGTCGCTCATATGGAAGGGGATGGCACTTTGGAGGGCTGCCCGACTTGGTCATAAGGAGTGGTTTGTATTCCATCGCGTAAGGCTTACTTTTTATTTTTATTTTGGGCTGCGGTATAATACCTGCAGCAAGTTTAATTAAATTAATCTATGTTACACAATCATAAGGTTGGATTAGCGTTTGGAGGGATTATATCACTTTTTCATGCAGTGTGGACGATATTAGTTGCATCAGGTACGGCGCAGCCAATTTTAGATTTTATTTTTTACTTGCACATGGTGGGTAATCCATATGTTATAGCGCCGTTTAATCCAATGCTAGCTATTTTCTTAATTATTTTTACTGGTGTTGTAGGTTACATCGTCGGCTACATTTTTTCCGCAATCTATAACTTGGCACATAAATAGAAATGAAAGAAAAAAATTTTGATTTTATTCTTGATAAGGCTGGGACAAAGAACGAGCAACAAGTATCTGCAATAAGTCCTAAGGAGATTTTGGATGAGCACACAGAAGAGTTGATCGCGGAAAACGATCGATTGGATGCACGAATGACGGAGTTGAAGAAAAAATTCGGTATATATGGTTTGGTTGTGCAAAAGGAGTTTGTTGATGACGAAACATTTGGAATGTTTGTTGAAAAGTGGTTGAGGAGAGTTCGAAAAGAGACTGATTACCTAAAGCCGCTGGATGCACTGGGTATCAGGATTTTTTGTGAAGATCTTGAAAATCAGCCGTCGTTTCCCGGCATAGATATTCAGTTTGATGTAAAGAGTATAAGGCAAGAGAATATAAAGAAATTAGCTGGTATTGGGGGACTTGCGAAGTGGCGCGAAAAAAAGTTAGAGGTTGTGATATCTAAACCTTTACTTCGTGAGCAGGTATATAACTTTATGGTGGATGGGAAACTGGATTTTGCATCAGCTGCAGTAATTCATGAGTTGATTCATCACGAACATTTTAATCGTAACAAAGATGTAACTTTTGTAGCCACGGAGGTTCAGGCTCACTTTTCTGGTCTTTTTTATTATGGTAACGATTTTTCGCCAACTGATATAGTTGACGTTTTAACGAAAGAGGAAGCTTCATATAATTTTGACAAAGTACTCGTTAAAAAAGTCATTCGAGCCGTTGTCGTTTTGTATGGTTTGGGTGTTGATTACAACACCGTGGCGTCCTTAATTGCTGATTCAACTTGGGACAACAAAACGAATAGATATGACCCGATCGAATCTGTGGCGGAAGAGAGGTTAAAAGAGCTTGGTTTGGATGCACTTGATGAGAAGGGTTTAGATTATCTTTATAGGTTACACGCGGAGAATCAACAACTCAAAGCGAGGATAGCCTTATATGAATTAATAGATGAAGTGTTTACCTTAGATACTCTTAAGGGCGCTAAGATTGAGACTGCTGGGCAAAAGATAATGATGCCAATTCAGTTTGATGAAGATGGTAAGCCAATGAAGGATTTCCCACCAATATATCAGTCGTGTATTACTCCGGTAAGCGAAGAGTTTCCTTATGATGGCGATAAGATAAAAACCGGTGTTATATTTGGTCCTGTTCCACATGGAAAAGAGGTTACTTTTAGGATAGGTAGATTTCAAAACAATGAAGGAGAAGAACCCGGTGCTACTTGGGCGCGTAACGATTTTGAAGTGAACTATCTTTTGGACACGATAAAGTCTCAGTCTTCTAAAATAAATTTTGAAGAAAAGCGGGTATTTTTCTTCAATTATGCAAGACTAGCTGATTTGGGCCGGATTGACGAGAATTTTGTTAAAGTCTTTAACGTATTAGTTACACAGGAAGAAGACAGGGCTGCTTTATTTAGAACGTACATACAAGCGATGGAAGAGAGTTATCGGCTAGCGCTGGAGTCGATCGAGGAAAGTAGAGCAAATCGACCCGGTTGGTCGCTCGATAAGAATAATGAAAAGAGAATAGAGGTATATGGCGCCTGGGTTAGTGCCTATGAAAATCTAAAGGAGGTTTTTGGGCCCACTTTTAAAAAGGCTGCTGGAGAGTCGGACGATGTTGTTGAGAGATTAAAATATCTTCTGAGTTTCAAGGATAAAATAGATACTAGCCTTTATAATTAATGCGCCAGTGCGAGCTTGATTATATTAGATACACATCGTTGACAATATAATAGCCATTGACTGTTGAGTCGTCTTCGGATCCTAATTCGATTGGTGTAAGTTTATCGCTAAGTCCTGCCAAATGATTATACAGAATGGGTCTATTCGATGCTGCGCCACCGCAATGATCATCGATAACGATTGCCAATTTGCGCCCTTGTTTGTCTGCAATAGAGCGTACATAGGCTGTGAATTTCTCCATATAATCTTCTACAGAAAGCTCGTTTATAACGTTCTCTAGTGGATTAAGACCGCGGATTACCAAGAGGGGCGTTCCGTCACTTGCCTCTGTTTCTAGGAGAAAGCAGGCGCCAGCTAGACGCTCAAATTTGGTGCTTTTATTTTGCACCATAATAAGTGAGGTAAAGTTAGGAAAACTTTCTGCCATAGTTGCACCATAATCATCCTCTTCTTCATATTCGTCGTATGTGCGTTCTGGGTTATATGCCCAACAGGCATCAGCGATATGCCCGGATAACTCCATGAGCATGCCTCTTGTTGGTATAAAATCTAGTGTAGTCCTGCCGCGTAACCCCTGATTTTGGGCTCGCGCAAGCTCCTCTTGTAGTGCCAATACGCTGTTTATTTTTGTAAACTTTTTCCAGGCCTCTTTGTCGGGAAAGTATTTTTTCCAAGTTTCCTCGTTTGTTGTGTGCGCCACGAAGTTTATAAGCCAGCTGTTGTTTTCAAAAGAAATTCCTTCACGAACTAATTTCTTCGCCTCTTCCAGTTTTGTTGGATTTTCGAATAGTGATATGGCAAATACGATCTGTCGCAAAACCTCATACAATTCAGGGAAGTCAGCTAGTTTCGTAAAGTTTGTTTGTATGGCCGACAAATTACGAGTATCAGTATTTTTTAGGTCCCGAATTTGTCCCGATATATTTTCTCGGGCTTTCTCATGTAGATTTTCTGAATTCTGTAATTTTTCTTCTAGTCCAGATATGACGCTTTTTCGTAGCTCCTCAACTTTTGTATATAATCTATTAAATACTGGGCCTTGTTTATCCGAGAAGAGTTTGGTGGCCTCCAAAAGGGATTGTTTTAGTATATTAAAGCGATGGATGAATTGCTCTGAGTAAACAAATTCGCTTCGTGCCTCGGCATCTACTTTATTGATAAGTAATGTACCGCTGGGCGTATATGTCTCGTCTAGTTTCAGAAGAGGGTTCTCCTTGTTGTGATCGTAGTGATTGTATCGGCGAATCAATGATTCGAAAGAGCTTTCACTGTGCCCTCCCCACTCACTTTCTTCATAGCGGACGTATTTCTTAAAGAATTGTCGAAAAATTTGATCTTTATCTAACCAATTAACGACCAATGCTTCTTTAAATAAATCCTTTTTGAATCTGTCGAATGCTAATCTCAGGTCATTAATACCACGTTCGCCGGATTGTTTAATACCCAAATTTTTCATACGATCTACATCGATCGTGCCATTTAGTATGGATCGAAGACATTTGTATTCAACACCCGTAAAATATGCACCAAACATTTCAATTCCGACTGAAAATGCGCGGTCTGGATTTTCCCTGCGCTCATTTATTATTCCAGCAAGGTAAAATTTATTAGAACTCTCCAACAGCTTTTTAAACAAAGCTTCGATATCAAGGCCAGGGAATCGCTCTATGTTGTCTACTAACGATTCGAAATCTTTAGCCCTAATTAGAGCTTCTGCAATTTCATTGGGAATTTGATTGAATGCAGTAAGAACTGGTTTTATGTAATCCAATTCTCCGCCTAGAGCTTTTTCTAAACAGAATGTCTTGGCCTTCTCGTACGTAAGAGGAAAAATTTCCCCAAAATTATTATTGGATATTATTAATCTCACTTTCTCTGCTTTAAATTTGATCTGTTCCAGAGTCGAACGTTTGTCAATTGCATGTAACATTTCGGGAGAAAGTTTAAATGCGGAAAGAAGATCAACCACTTTTTCTATATTACCCTTGCACAGGAGGTTACTAAGTAAGTCGCTCATTTTTTCTTCCATGCCCTCAGGGAGTTGTTCTAGTTTCTGTCCAATCTTTATCATAGCCACAATCTTTTTATGTTGTTCTTTTTCTCCTAACATATCATTCAGCGCGCTCGAATATGCTGTACGTATAAGTTTGTCTGGATCGCCGGCCGCAGGAGTGATATGTTTAATAACTTCCTCGTTTACTGTTTGAGCAACCTTAGCACCGACCCCTGGTCCAATTTCTTTGTCTGGAAAAAGATCTCTTTCTACTTTTGTTCGGAAGACTGCTTGCACGACATCTGGATCATCTATACTTTTTTCTTTGGCTAGTATATTGAGAATATGCCCATTAAGTACTCCATTTTTTGCAGAAGTGCAAAGGTATTTCGCAAATTCTTTTCTATGGTGTTCATCCCAACGACTTATGACATCTAATATCTTGTTGGGTATTGCATGAAAGTAATTTGTACTGCACTCGTTCGCTAATATCCACATGTTTTTATACTGGAACTCGATCGGCAATGCCGCAACGGCGTTAATAGATATTGTATCGAACCCGTCTCTTCCTGTTTTTGCCAGTGCTGGTGCCACTGCCGCAAAATTCTCAGGGTGAGCCACCAGGGCTTCATAGCCTTCTTTTACATCATAACCTCGAGCTAGTTGATATGAATCACGAGTTGCGTCTCTGACGTTGCACCACTTCACAAAACGATCAACCATCTTTTTGGTGAGTGGTTTTGTACGATATTTCATTAGTGTAAACCATTTTGCCGTTTCTTCTTCGTTTTTGTCTGACGGCATCAACTTTTTTATTTCCTCTTCGTCCCAGTTTGCGGCAGCAAGCATTATATGGTTTCCATATTTGTCATCACGATCAGATACTTGAAGCATCTTTTTGACCAGCGGCATTCCCTCTGATTGCGGCCAAGTTCTAATCAGTTGTGCTACTTCTTCCAGATCAAAACGATTGAGGTCTTTTTTTTGTTTATCAATAATCTGATTGAGAATTTCAGACTGCTTATCTTGATCCCAGTGTTTTACAACAGTAACAATATACCTGGTTCTATAGTTTTTTGAAAATAACCATTTTACGGCACTTAGGCCATCTTTGTACGTCCAATTTTGTGCAGCCTTACAGTATTCCTCTAGTTCAACTAGATTCTTGTTTAAAAGATTTTTTGCTTGTTGTGGGTCTATTGCGCCCAACACCCTTTCTTTAAAAGGTAAAAAACATTCTTTTGCACCACTGTACCTATCCCAGTCGTCGCCTCCCTCATTATTTAATTTTTCTAAAATCTCCGGTGTACAGAGGTCGGATGATAGCTTAGCACTAAGTGTCTTACTTGATTGAACAAGACGTTCTCTGCCTCCTGTTTGATTCTTGTACCATTTAGGGTCTGAGTCTGCGTGAGGAATCCTGGACCCATCTTTTGCTACTTTTAAAAGCAGTCTGACGGCGTCTTGAGAGTTAGGATCAACCGTTTCAAGTAATTGGCATGCCTCGTTATAAAATTCCGCAATTTCATCCGCATCCCAGCGCTCTCCCTTAGGATAAGCCCTGCTGAAAAACTCCGGCTTAGGCTTTGGTTCCGGTGGCTTAATTTCTTTAGTCTGTCTGTGATTATTTCGCCCGTTATCTGCGTTTTCAAATTTATTTTTGCTCATGGAAGAATTTTAGCATGGCACTCGGATTTTAAAAATCAACAGTGCATACATTATATTTTATTTTAATGCGCTAGCGCGAGCTTGATGATCTTGCGGGGTTTGGCACGCTTGAGAACGCGGGAGCATTCTTCTATGGTGGCGCCGGTAGTAGTGACATCGTCTAAAAGAATTATTATTCTATCTTTAATTTTTTCAGGATTATTTATTGTGAACGCGCCTTTTAGGTTATGTAGCCGGTCAGTTTTATTTCTTGTTTCTACTTGACTCTTGGTGTGTCTAGTTTTGATTAAAACAGAATTTTCTAGCTCAAATGAGTTACCCAGATCATAACCTAAGATTGCTTTGGCAATTACCTCTGCCTGATTAAATCCACGCTCTTTTTGGCGTTCTTTGGAGAGAGGGACTGGGACGAGGAGTATCTTTTGCTCTCCATTCAGTAGAAGTTCATTCGTATCAGACAGCTCCTCAATAATTCTGTCGTGCATGGCGCGCGCCAAAGGCTTGATTACGGCTGTTCCGCCTCTATATTTCAGGAGCCAAATGGCCTTGCGGATCACTGGGTCAGAATATGCAAAAATTGTCGTTATCCCATAGGGGCTCGATTCATGCGGAAGCATATCTAAACACTCTTTACAGATAGATTCGCCAAGTTTCTGGCAGGACAAACATCTTTGAGGCAGAATAATATCCAGAATTGAGTTTAAATATGTGGATAACCTATCTATTAAGTGCATATGTGGCTATCTATATATGCTATAATTTATAATCATCGGGTATTATGTATGGCAAATATTTTCAGCAGTTTAATGGGTTCTTTGCAGTCAGGTCTTTTCAAAAAAAAGGATGAGAGCATTGTCGGTATCGATATAGGTTCTTCGTCAATTAAGGCTATTCAGATCAGGAAGGAGAAGGGTCAGGCGGTGCTCGAGACATATGGAGAGCTCGCCCTTGGGCCTTATAAAAATGTCGAGATCGGAAGGTCTGCTGTTTTGCCGCCCGAAAAGATAGTTGAGGCTCTGTCGGATCTTTTCCGCGAGGCTAATATTACCACTAAAAGGGCGGCTATAGCTATCCCTTTTAAATCCAGTTTGATCTCCTTGATTGAGCTACCGGCGCTTGAAAAGGCCAAGATAGATGAAATGATACCGATTGAAGCTCGAAAATATATTCCGGTACCTATGTCCGAGGTTATCCTGGACTGGTCGGTGATCCCAAATAGGGAAAAGGAGTTGGGTGATGAGCCCGGAACGTTTGAGGAGCCAGCATACTCAAAAAAGAAGGTTGAGACCACCGAGGTTTTGGTTGTGGCGATTCACAAGAATATTCTTGAAGATTACAAAGTTATAGTCGACAAGTTGGGATTGACTACTGGGCCATTTGAAATAGAAACTTTCAGTGCGATCAGATCAATTTTTTTGCACGATCTCTCCGCTACGGTGATCATCGACATCGGAAGCGGCGCAACGAGGGTGATTATTGTAGATTATGGAGTGACGAAAATGGCTCATACCATCAACAAGGGTTCTCAGGACATCACGATTGCACTGTCAAAATCTCTCGGAATGGACTTTTCCAAGGCCGAAGAGGTTAAAAGAAGTGTGGGAGCGGTTGGCAAGGTAGAAGGCGGCGATCTACTTGGCGTTATAAATCCGACCCTCGAGTTTATTTTATTCGAAGCGTCACGAATCATTCTTGGTTATCAAAAAAAGTATTCCAGAGCTATTGGTAAAGTAATTCTGATTGGTGGTGGGTCTCTGCTTCGTGGGCTGCCCGAGATAGCGGCTAAGAACTTAGAGATTGATGTCAAATTAGGTGATCCATTTAAGAAGGTTGAGGCCCCGGTCTTCCTTGAGCCAGTTCTAAAAGAAGCTGGGCCGAGCTTCGCGGTTGCCATCGGTGTCGCGCTTCGAGAGTTATAAATATTTAATTAATGGACGGTATAGATATTGGAACAACTTCATTTATTCCCAAAAAGCCTTTAGTACAAAGGACTGCTTTTGGAGTTAATGTTTCTGGAGTTTTTTTGTTTCTTTCTATCGCTCTTTTAATAATTTCCATTGGAGGATACGCTTATGCGGTTTTGCGCGAAAAGAGTGTTTTGGCGGATACAGAAAATTTAAAAATAATTTTAAAGGCAGCACAGGATCAGTTTCAGCCTGGGCAAGTAGTCAACATGGCTCGATTCGATACCAAGATCAAGATTGCCAAAGATCTGTTGTATCTTTCTCATGACCCACGAAATCCGGATACAACAATGCACTCAACCTTGCTTCCCCTGCTCGACCTCTTGTCAAAAAACACTTTAAAGTCAGTCCGATTTAGAGACTTCAAATTTACAAATGTGGATAATCAAAAAATTCAAATTAGAATGAGTGGTGAGGCTAGGAGCGCAGGAAGCGTTGCTAATTATGCAGCTGTTGCTCAGCAAGCAAGAACCTTTTCGGATACAGGTGAACTCATAAATGTAATCGTTTCGGATCTTAATCTCGGTGCGAACAATAATGTCGTGTTTAACTTAGCGGCGGACGTAAAGCCAGAGTTAATTTCGTACACCGATTCGCTATTACGTGCTAATTCGCAATAGAGAATTATAATATGTTTAAAATATTGGCACCAATTATAATCACAGCAGCCGCGGCAGGACTTTTCTTTTTACAGACTAGTCCAACAATGGATCGAGTTCGTGTGGCTGAGAGCGAAAGAGTTGCATATAGCGATGCGGAAAAAAGCAGCGAGCAGTACCAAGAGCTATTGAAGGCCAAAAACGCGGTGTTCAACAATATTGATGATTCAAAGAAGGAGTCTCTTAAGAAGTTTTTACCCGACAGCATTGATAATGTTAAACTCATAATTGATATCAACCAAATTGCCTCAGACAAGGGTATGACAATCAGAAATATTTCCATAAAAGGTGGGAATGGCAGTTCTGTTGGGCCGGATACAAGACCATATGGCGTTGCCACCCTTGGATTTTCTGTGACTGGAACGTACCAGACTTTTAAGGACTTTTTGAAGGATCTTGAGACTAGTTTACGTTTAATCGATGTTACTTCAGTCTCCTTTTCCTCTGGTGACAAAGACCAAAACGAGTACAACATCGAGGTTAATTCGTATTGGCTAAAACAATAATGATGAATTCAAAGAATACAATAACAGTTGCGATCGTAGTTGTTGTGGCTGCTTTGGTAATAGCTATTTTTGTCTTTTTTGGAGGTTCAAACTCTAACGTTTCTGGTGGCTTACAGACGGTTGCGCCACTTTCACCACAAGAATCAAACGCGCTCTCTAGAGACTTTTTGCAGGCCCTATCTTCTCTCAATAGTTTGGATCTTGATGCATCTTTCTTTGATGATAAGACTTTCAAACTTCTGGTTGATTACAGCAAAGATATTAAAGATGAGGCCGTCGGGAGAGATAATCCATTTTTGCCTGTTAGCGGGGATATCACACCCGTTACCCAGTCTATTGTGATTCCGGTACCGCCAACTCTGATTCCGCCAGCACATGCTTCTAAAATTATCGTGCCACTTCCTCCTGTCAGTAGTTCGAAGGCTAGCACCACTAAGGCAGTAATAGTTCAACCTACTAAGGCGGCGACTTCGACAAAGGCCTCGATTTAATTTGAATGAATAAATGATTTTTTCTAAGAACTTGGATATTCCTGTCAGAGCCCTTGGTGATAAGAGGATTCCTTTCGATGTTCTTAAGTATGTTCCGGAAGAATCGGCTGTTCATTATGGGTTTGTGCCGCTGGACACAAAAGATGGAGTTTTAGAACTTGGAATTGTGGATCCCGACAACATTGAGGCTAGGGACGCCATCGCGTTTATCGCCTCGCGTGTCGGCATGCCGTTTAAGATATTTTTGATTTCTCAGGGTGATTTCGACGCGGTCCTACAGAGCTACAAAGGTATTACTGGACAGGTTGATAAGGCTCTCACGCAAATAAATGTTGAAAAAAAGAAGGAGGCTGATTTAAAAGGAGGTGTGAAAGAAGATGTTTCGGACGAACTTTTAAAAGAGATTGCCGTAAAACCTGGTTCTGGTTTTGTGGAAGAGGCGCCCGTCACAAAAATTGTGGCGGTTATCATTCAAAATGCCGTTGAGGGACTTGCTTCTGATATCCATGTTGAGCCAACTGGCGATAAAGTCCGCGTCAGATTTCGTGTAGACGGGGTTTTGTACACAAGCTTGTTTTTGCCGATTTCTGTTCACGAAGCTGTCGTTGCAAGAATTAAAATCTTAACAAGCATGAAGCTGGACGAAAAGAGGAAGCCTCAAGATGGTAGATTTTCCGCAAGGATTGAGGGGCGGCAAGTTGACTTTAGAGTTTCAACATTTCCAACCTATTTCGGAGAGAAGGTGGTGATAAGAATTTTGGATACTGAGAAGGGGTTGAAGAAGCTTGATCAGTTTGGATTTACTGAGAAAAATTTGGCATTAATTCGAGAAGCAATCACCCGACCATATGGATTGATTTTATTGACTGGGCCAACTGGTTCTGGTAAGACCACCACACTCTATTCTATGTTGAATGAGACAGACAAAGAAAAAAATAACGTTGTGAGCTTGGAAGATCCAATTGAATATAATATGTCAGGAGTGAGTCAATCGCAGGTCAGACCTGAGATTAAGTACACGTTTGCAAGCGGTCTCCGGTCTATTTTGAGACAGGATCCAGATATAATAATGGTTGGCGAGATCCGAGATGCCGTGACAGCTCGATTGGCGATACAGGCTGCGCTAACGGGACATCTTGTTTTTTCTACATTGCACACGAATAACGCTGTTGCGGCCATCCCGCGTCTCATTGATATGGGAATTGAGCCGTATCTTATAGCTCCGACCTTATCGCTTGTAATAGCTCAGAGGTTGGTTGGAGTTTTGTGCGAGGAGTCAAAGTCTCCAATCCCGGTTACCCAAGATATTAAAGATATGGCCGAGAAGCACTTCTCTGATCTGCCTGAATCGGTAAAAAAACAGTTGGTGATTCCCCAAAATGTTTACAACGCTGTGCCGTCGCCAACTTGCTCGACTGGTACGCGTGGCCGCACGGCGGTTATTGAGATACTGGATGTGGATAAGGAGATTAGAAATACAATTCTAAGGAGCCCAACCGAGCAAGATATTCGCAAGGTTGCACGAGCAAATGGAATGATCACAATGAAAGAAGATGCTATGATTAAAGCGTTCAAAGGAATTATTCCAATGGAGGAGGTTCTTAAAATTTAATTTTAATGTATGACTGATTATAAAAAAGAATTAAATGAGTTGATCGATGTAGTTTTAAAAGAAGGGGCTTCTGATTTACATATATCGGCATTTCGAAAACCATCGATTCGAGTATCAGGAGAATTGATACCCCTAGTTAGCCGAGAAGTCCTTTCACCAGAAGATTCTGCTGGGTTGGTGTTTGAAATGATGGGTGAGAGCAATAAAAAAATATTCTTAGAGAATAAGGATATTGACTTCGCGTACTCTGGGCCAGATAGTATTCGGTTCAGAGCCAACGCCTTTTTCCAAAGAGGGTTTGTTGGCTGTGCTCTACGTGCAATTCAAACCAAAATTAAGACGATTGAGGAGCTTGTTTTGCCATCTATTTTAAAAGATTTTGTCCGCAAAAAACAAGGTTTTTTCCTAGTTGTTGGACCTGTTGGCCAGGGAAAGTCAACGACCTTGGCATCAATGATCGATCTTATAAATAAAGAGAGAGCGGAGCACATATTAACCATCGAGGACCCAATCGAATACATTTTTACTGGCGACAGATCGATTATAGATCAGCGAGAGGTCCGTTTTGACACTGCGAGTTTTCAAACTGCCCTGCGGTCCATGTTTAGGGAGGATATAAACGTGGCCATGATCGGAGAGATGCGAACTTCCGAAACCATTTCCGCTGCTGTTACCGCAGCAGAAACTGGCCATTTGATCTTTTCAACACTGCATACAAACAATGCCGCACAAACAATTGATAGAATCATAGACTCCTTTCCCGCAGAACAACAAAATCAGATTAGGGCGCAGTTGGCTGGAAGCTTGCTTGGCGTATTCTCACAACGCTTGATTCCTCGAATTTCCGGTGGATTGGTTCCAGCATATGAACTCTTGATTAACAACAGCGCCGTTTCTAACCTGATACGCGAAGGCCGGGTGAGTGAAATAAATGTTGTAATAGAAACAGGTTCTGAGTCTGGCATGATTGATATGAATCACTCGTTGGCAGAATTAGTGAGGAGCGGAGAGATAAGTCAGGAAATAGCGAGGACATATTCTCTAAATCCTAGGGCACTTGAACGCTTTCTGCAATAAAAATTAATTTCAAAACTGGATGCTTTTTAAATATAAAGCCACAACAAGAGAGGGTGAAGAGCGTAATGGAACAATTGACGCCTTTGGAGTTGATGCCGCAATTGGAGCGCTACAAAAGCGAGATTTAATTATCGTTTCTATCCAGCCTGCCGATGTGGTACCTTTTTATCGGCAGATCGTTAATTCTTTTCAGGGGGTAAGCAACAGAGACATCGTTATTCTCTCTCGTCAGTTGGCAACGTTATTCGAGGCCAAAGTTTCAGTGCTAGATACATTTAAACTTCTCTCTTCCGAAACTGAAAATGCCATTTTAAGAAAGAGTTTGAGTGAGATGACTGACGACATCCAGAGCGGTGTGCCGATTTCCACTGCGATGAGTAAACATTCTTCCATATTCTCACCTTTTTTTGTGAGTTTGGTTCGTTCGGGTGAGGAATCGGGTAAATTATCCGAAGCCTTCAACTATTTAGCAGATTATCTCGAGCGTCAATTCGCTATCGTTTCCAAGGCCAAAAGTGCCCTAATTTATCCAGCTTTCATCGTGGTCTCCTTTTTGGTTGTTATGGTTTTGATGCTGGTTTTGGTTATTCCAAGATTAGGTGAAATTTTGACAGAAACTGGCCAACAGGTGCCTTTGTATACTCGATTTATTATAGGCTTATCCGCTTTCTTCGTTAATTACGGGATATTTATTGTCGTCGCATTTATAATTGCAATAATTGTCTTCTGGCGATTTATTATTTCTGCGTCGGGTCAAAAAATAATTGACGAGCTTAGATTGAAGACACCATATGTAGGAACTCTTTACAAAAGATTCTACTTGTCTCGTATTGCAGACAACATGGATACACTTATAACGAGCGGGGTATCGATGATTCGGTCCCTTGAAGTTACGGCTGATGTTGTAGGAAGTGAGGTGTACAAAAAGGTATTGATTGATGCTGTCACCGCGATAAAAGGAGGAAGCCCGCTCTCGGCGGCACTCGCTGAAAGTTCTATTGTTCCACAGATTATGGTGCAAATGACCAAAATTGGGGAAGAGACCGGAAACTTAGGATTTGTTTTGAAAACAATGTCGCGTTTTTATAAAAGAGAGGTCGATAATGCTGTCGACACCATGGTCGCATTGATCGAACCCCTAATGATCGTCTTCTTGGGTGTCGCCGTCGGCTTGTTGCTTGTGTCTGTGCTGGGTCCGATTTACAATATTACCGCGGGCATTTAGCCGGATGTTATCCACACAAGAAATCCTTTGAATTTATTGACTACAATAGTATTATAGACCCATACAGCTATCCACTGATCAATTTTTACTATTAAATAATTTTGCAGACAATGTATAAAAATAGGGGAAAAGGTTTTACACTTATTGAACTTCTAGTTGTTGTCGCGATCATTGGAATTCTGGCTTCTGTGATTTTAGTTTCATTAGGTAGCGCTAGGGCGAAGGCGAGAGATGCCAAGAGAATTTCAGATATTAAGCAGCTACAGACTGCCTTGGAGCTATATAATAGTAGTTATGGTAGGTACCCGATACATGACGAAATTTATCCTAGCGATCCTGGCGCGGGCCAAAAATATTCAGTTCCAGCGGGCTTTACTTGTCCAACAACAGCCGGCTACCACTGTATGTTCCCCGAGTTCATACCAGCACCCCCAACCGATCCATCTACGGGTGCCGCGTATTTCTATGCGGGACTTCAGATTAAAACACAGGGTACAACTGCCGGTCTCAGTTGCTTGACCTACCATCTTGGAGGAAATATGGAGCAGGTGAATTCTGATTCACCTATCATGAAAAGTGCTCCACATGCAGCTCCGAATACAGGTGGTGGCAATGCCACGAGTCTTTCTTGCTCGGGAGGTACTGATTTTGACGCAAGTGCCAAACAGAGTTTTTGTTTCGGTGGAGTAATTAGTAGTTTGGATGCGAACACTTACTACTGTTATGACGCAACACCATAATTAATTATCAAGTATTATTAGTATTTAAGTTTATTAAAGACATGTTTAAGAAAATAACGAATAAAAAGGGATTCACCTTGATAGAACTTCTTGTGGTTATTGCAATCATTGGAATTCTGTCGTCAGTGGTGTTAGTTTCTCTCCAGAGCTCTAGGGCTAAGGCGAGAGACGCTAAGAGAATTGCCGATGTCGGATCAATTCAGCAGGCGTTGGCTCTATATTATGATTCTAACAATCAGTATCCTGCAAACTTTGGCGCGTTGGTGAGTGCTGGTCTGTTGCCGGCAGTTCCAGTTGGTCCAAATGTCGGAGAAACATATCACTATGTTCCGTCAAGTGACAACTTGAGTTATCATCTTGGTGCTTCACTTGAGCAAGTATCGGCTGGTACCGGTGTGTTGGGTAGCGATAAGGACTGTACTTCTGTAGTTGGTGGCACGCCGTTGTGTAACGGTTTTAGTGCTGGAGTCTCGGGCGGATTTAGTGGAGCTGATACCGCAAAGTGCGATGGAACATCAGGTGGCGCGTGTTATGACGTTACACCTTAGTAGACCTCAAACATCTCTGTTTATGGGCAAATCCTCCACATGAGCGTGGAGGATTTGTGTTATAATTATCCCATGGATATCATTTTATATTTGTTCACTTTTATTTTTGGCGCGATAGTTGGTAGTTTCTTGAATGTTGTAGTTTTTCGTTATAACACCGGTCGTTCAATTGTAACTGGTAGGTCCGCCTGCATGTCATGTGCGCGACAGCTTGAATGGTACAATATGCTACCGCTTCTCAGTTTTACACTTCAAAAAGGAAGGTGTACAAACTGTTATTCCAAAATCTCCGGGCAATACTTTATCGTGGAGCTCCTTACCGCAATAATAGCCGTAGCTTTGTATGGTAGATTCGGATTAAGTCCGTTGATGTTACTTTATTCTTTAATTTTCTCTATCTTAATCGTCATTGCTGTATATGATATTCGACACCAGATTATTCCTGATGGATTAGTTTACCTTCTCACAATAGTTGCTGCTCTGCGACTCATATATTTATTTCTAAATGTTTCTCAGGGTTTAGCTATCTCTGGTGTGGAGAGCGGTTTTTTTGGGTTTTTATTTCTTGGCTCGTTTTGGTTTGTTTCTTCTGGAACATGGATGGGATTCGGTGATGCGAAGTTGGCTTTAGGTCTAGGAATGTTAAATTCCCTCTGTTTTGGTTTAACTGCTATGATTTTCGCTTTTTGGATTGGGGCTGTTATTGGCGTTTTGTTTAACTTTTTTGTAAAGAAAAATTTTTTTGATAATTACGTCAATTACTCTTGTAAATTACCCAAAGTTTAGCAACAAACTTTCCCTGGACCTTTTGGCGGAGGACATTGCGCTCTCTGTTAGACAGGCTCAAATTTACGGCTCCTCAGTTCTTGGGGCAAGGAGTGGCTCTGGTACCACAAAGGCTTTTAGTGCTTACGGTGTACATTTTGACGACCCTGCAAATTATCCAACAGAGTATAACTACATTTTATTTGCCGATATTAATGGATCAAGGACGTACAATGGCCTGGAGGCGGGGACTCGGGGTTTTGTTTGCCCTCTTTTTGGTGGCCCGGTGGAAGACCAAGAGTGTTTACAGATTTTTAAGGTTACCGGGTTCAACAGGGTGAGGTCGTTGTGTCTGGGATACGCAGATGAAGTGCCAGACCAAAGAGTGGCTGCGTGCGATAGAAGTGACAAGCAGATTGGGTCAATGGACATTGTCTTCATCAGACCCAACCTTAACCCCAAGTTTTCTCTTAAAAATAAATTAGGCATCGATATTCCCTCGGTCAATGTGTCTAATGTGGGTATAATTCTGGAGTCATCCGGTGGTGAATATACGAAGACGATTGTAATATGGAAAACTGGCCAAATATCAGTGGAATAAATATGAAGAACGGATTTACGTTAATTGAAATTATTGTCTCAGTCGCAATCTTCACGGTGGTTATGACTGTAACTATGGGAGCTCTTTTGACGCTTAATGATTCAAGCCGCAAAGCTCAAGCACTTCGGACAGTTATAGACAATTTAAATTTTTCTCTTGAGGACATGAATAGAAAAGTGAGAACAGGGGACAACTACCAATGTTTTGTTTTACCTAGCGATGTTATTGATACCATAACGCAGAAGATTACGGATTGCCCTGGTGGTGGAGGTCAGGCTGTTCTTTTGCGTACTCAGGAGATGTTTGACGATACTCATCCTCTGTGGATTGTGTATATGTTTGACGTCGATGCTGCTGGGAAAGGGAGCATTTATCTTAGGTCTGGAACGGAAGATGGTGGACAGATCCATTTGGTGCCTGGTAAGTTTGCGATAACAGCTCCACAGGTCGACGTGAGGCGAGCAGAGTTTAGGGTTGTTGGCGCAGAAAGTCATGTACCAAAAACTAAACCTATGATCATCGTAAATATTGCTGGCGTTGTCGATCTGGCAAAAGAGAAACTCAGAACGGATTTTAGTCTACAAACAGCAATATCTCAAAGGGGTATTTAATAAAGTCTTTATATGAAAGATCATACGATTAAAAAACAAAACACCGTGTACGGCTTTTCTCTCTTAGAAACACTTGTTGCTATATCTATTCTTATGATGACAATCGTTGGGCCGCTTGAGCTGGCATCGAAAGGCATTGTATTTGCCGATTATGTTAAGGATGAAATAACTGGTTTTTATTTGGCACAGGAAGCGATTGAGGCCATTAGAAATATTCGTGATACAAATATAAAAAATAGTAGTTCGTGGCTCTCGGGAATAAGAGAAAAGTGCATTAATAGTGCAGGTGTAGCGAGTGTCCCGTGCCGGATCGATATTTGGGACTTTTCTCCTAACAAAGGTTATGGCCTGGAAAAGTGTCCAGGGGCGTGTCTCCTGGATGATCAAAAAAAATGGGAAAAGATGGAGGTCGTTGATGTTGGAGACAGTCGTGGAACAGTTAAATTATACGGCTATAATTTTACCGATGATATAAAGAGTAGCGCGACGCCCGGTGATTCCATGTTTTCAAGAAGGATTACTATCACACCAATTAGTTATATGGGAAAGGGTTTGACCGCTGAGCAGGTGGCAGAGACCCAGTTTGATCCTTCTGGAATAGATGAGGTGAATGTAACCGTTGAGGTTTATTGGAGTCGGTCGTCACTTCAAGGTATTTACGCAGAGAGAAATGTGACTGTCAGTGAAAATATGTTTAGTATATAAAAAATGAACATTACAAAAAAACATAATACTGGATTTGTTTTGCTTTTCGCTCTTTTGATATCAAGTATATTGCTTGCAACTGGACTCGGCATATCTCGTCTTATGGTCCGGCAAATTTCTCTGGCATCACTCAGTCGAGAATCGCAAGTCGCTTTTTTTGCTGCAGATAGCGGAATGGAGTGTGCCGTACACTGGAGAATATTTGGTAAATTCAATCCCGTGGTTCCGCCGGCCACGGCCGACTCGCGATCAATCTATTGTAACGGATATGTGATTAAAGATACTTTGCCGACTAAAGATGGTCTTTTACTTGGAACAAACACGAGCTGTAATGCGTACGGCGAACCGCCAGAGAAAAATATTATTAATGGTAGCAGTATGAGCTGTTTTATCTTTCCAATCTCGGTTGATCCAAATGCGACTATAGATGGTCTCAGGCGTGGTGCATGTGCGTTCGTGGTGGTTGATGAGTCTGATCCAACAGGGTTGACTACCAAAATTACATCGAATGGTTATAATAAGTGCGACCTGTCTCTTCCTGATGCTCTTCAGAGGACGTTGGAATTGACCTTGGTGAATTAGTCGTTGTAATCGGATGGCAGAGGACTTAAAAAAAATTAAAGAAAGAATTGAAAAGCTACGTGAGGTTATAAACCGGGAGCGGTATTTGTATCATGTCCTTGATAAGCAGGGGATGTCTGACGAGGCGCTCGACTCGCTTAAGTATGAATTGGCAAATCTAGAGAGCCACTATCCACAATTTATAACTCCTGATTCTCCCACGCAACGCGTAGCGGGTAAGGCACTCGATAAGTTTGAGAAGGTCAAGCACGATGTTTCGCAATGGTCATTTAATGATGCCTTTAGCGAAGAGGATATTAGAGAATTTGATGCGCGTGTAAAAAAATTTCTATCCGATGAGGGTGTTCATGCTAAGGATATTGCGTACACATGCGAGCTCAAGATCGATGGATTTAAAGTGGTTTTAACTTATGAAAAAGGATTTTTGAAGACGGCGGCCACGCGCGGTGATGGAGTGGTTGGTGAAAATGTGACAGCCAATGTTAGAACTATAGAATCAATTCCCCTTAAACTTGAAAAGTCTCTCAACTTAACCGCCGAAGGAGAAGTTTGGATGGGTAAAAAAGATTTTGATAAGTTGAACAAGAGACAAGAGAAGAAGGGGTTGTTGACATTTGCTAATCCCAGAAATGTTTCAGCTGGCACAATTCGGCAACTTGACCCGAAGATAGTTTCAGAGAGGAAACTCCAAGCATTTGTTTATGACTTGCCAAAATCAGATGGACACATTCCGGATTCGCAGCTTGATGAGTTAAGGTTGCTTCAGGATCTTGGATTTAAAATAAATAAAAATTTTAGATACTGTAAGAATGTTGATGAGGCTGTTGCATACTGGAGAGAGTGGGGCAAGAAACACGAGAAGGAGGACTACTGGATAGACGGTGTTGTACTTAAGGTGGATAGCAGGAAGTATCAAAATATTTTGGGATATACAGGCAAGGCTCCCAGGTGGGCGATCGCTTTCAAATTTCGTGCAAAACAGGCGACAACAAAGTTACTCGAGATTAAGGTGCAGGTCGGTAGGACTGGTAAATTGACTCCAGTGGCAGTTCTTGAGCCGGTGCTTTTGGCGGGCTCGACGGTTTCACACGCAACTTTACACAATGAAGACGAAATTGGTCGTCTCGATGTTAGGGTTGGTGACACCGTGATAATTGAGAAGGCTGGTGATGTTATCCCGAGTGTCGTTTCTGTGATCAAAGATTTGCGCATTGGCCACGAAAAAAAGTTTGCCTTCCCGACGCACTGCCCGGTTTGCGGAAGTAAGGCGGTTAGACTTCCCGGCGAAGCCGATCACAAATGTATCAATCCTCATTGTTTCGCGAAGGAGAGGAGAAAGCTTTACTACTTCACATCAAAAAGTGCCTTCGATATTAATCATTTGGGCCCAGCGATTATAGATCTTCTTGCCGACAATGATCTTATCTCTACGCCAGCTGATATATTTAGACTTGAGAAAGTGGGGATTGAGGCTTTGCCGAGAATGGGAGAGAAGTCAGCACAAAATTTACTTGATGCGATACATGCGCGGAGAAAAATAAGCCTGGCAAGATTAATTATTTCATTAGGTATCCCACAGGTTGGTGAAGAAACAGCTTACGATATTGCGAAACATTTTAGAACGATCGGAAATTTAAAGAAAGCCACCCAAGAAGAACTTTTATCGGTCTATGGGGTTGGTGAAGTTACTGCTAAATCTATTTTTGAATGGTTTAAGAATCAGGTGAACCAGAATCTGCTTAGTGACCTATTGAGTGTGGTGAAAGTCGAGGGTGAGGAGATTATTAAGGAGAAGACTGGTCCGCTTGCCGGGAAGAGTTTTGTATTTACTGGCACTCTTCAGGGCCTGGAACGTGAACAAGCCAAACAGCTTGTTCGAAATAGTGGAGGCGAAGTTTCAGAGTCGGTTTCAAAAGAAACAAGTTACGTTGTTGTTGGCGCAAATCCTGGATCAAAATACGACAAAGCTCAAAAGCTTGGAGTAAAAGTTTTGAATGAGAAGGAGTTTTTGAAATTCGTTGGTTAATTTGCGTCAAGTCTCTCAATTTGTTAGGATGTGACCATGAAATTGATCGTGGAACAATACGTAAATAATCGTCTTAAGCAGGCCAAATATGAATTGGATAAGGATATTAATGACTGGATTGGTTGGGTTGACAGTGTGCCTGGAGTGTATGCTCAGGCCGGCACGCTTGAGGATGTTAGGGAGCAGTTAGGCGAAATTCTTGAGGAACAATTGTTGTTGTCACTACACGATGGAGCAATCCCCGGTGATTTAGGTGTTGAATTTAAAAACTTCCATGTTGAAACCGCTATCGCGTCGTGAGTTAATTCGCCAACTGAAGAATCTTGGTTTTCGCGGCCCGTTCAGTGGTGGAAAACACGAATATATGGAGCGCGATGGACTTAATATTACAATTCCGAATCCTCACAAAAAAGATATTTCTGGTAAGTTAGTTCAAATAATTTTCAAACAGATTAAATAAATCCCGGTCTTTCTTGACTGTACTCGGCCACAAATGGTAGTTTGATTGCGGACTCAAGTTTGTTTTTTGTAAATTATTGACCGAAGGAGGAGGTTAATTAGATGAAGAGACTTGTTTTTGGTGAAGGATTGATGTCGCCGTCGCTTGACGGAAGTAAAAGATTTACGATTCGTAAATATCGTGAGGGTTCTCATGATTTTAAGAAGGATGAAGTCGTTCTCGGTGAGTTCAAGGATGGTCTCTCTATTGTTCTCAGAATTACTGATGATATTTTGAAAGACAGTTTTCGAAAGTTGCAAAGACCCAAAAAGAATGTAAACAAGAACGGATACTATTTCGATAAATCTTATTTCAATGATTTGGCAGCCTGGTATCCTGATTTAAGCTGGGACGATACGGGGGCAGTTATCTGTTTTGAGATCTTGAGAGTTGAAGGTGTGCCTGTTGTAAGTTTCAACGATCACGCTCCAAAGGAGTAATATCGATAGGTGGCCTGATTAATTTCAGGCCTTTTAATTTTTAACCAACCTTTATAATTCGTTGTTCTTGTGATAATATTTAAAAATGATCACCAAGGAGGAGATAGATAAATTGGCGATATTGGCCAGAATTGAGATGGATGACGAAGAGAAAAATTCCCTAATGGGGGATTTGGAATCTATTTTGGGCTATGTATCGGAGTTGGCGAACGCACCGATTGTTGAGGGAGAGATGGATCTGGGTGATCATGTAAATATTTTTAGGGAAGATGAGGGCGTGATCGAACCGGGTCTTTACACTGACAAGATTTTGGCTGATGCTCCAAGAGTTGAAAATTGGTATCTAGTTGTAAAACAAATAATTGGCGAAAAGGGCGAGAGAAAATAATATGGCTGATCTAAAAAATTTAACAATTAAGGATGCCCGCAGGTTGCTTGACAGTAAACAGATCTCGGCTTTGCAGCTGACGGAGTATTATCTTCAAAATATCGCGGCTTCAAATAAGAATATAAACGCTTATCTTGAAGTTTTTGAGGATTGTAAAGATAGCGCTCTTGAAGTAGATAAAAGAATTATTTCTGGAAAAACTCTAGGATTTTTGGACGGCATTCCGTTAGCGATTAAGGATAATATTTTGATTGACGGCAAGATTTCTTCTGCGAGTTCAAAAATTTTATCTAATCACAGGGCAGTTTACGATGCGACGGTAATAAACAAACTTAAAAAAGAGGGAGTTGTGTTTTTGGGTCGTACGAACATGGATGAGTTCGCCATGGGGAGCTCAACAGAGAATTCGGCATATGGCGCTACAAAAAATCCCATAGACATAACTAGAGTCTCTGGTGGTTCATCAGGCGGATCTGCTGCGGCAGTGGCTGCCGATATGTCTCTCGCCTCTCTTGGTTCTGACACCGGCGGATCTGTGAGGCAACCAGCAAGCCTTTGCGGTATCGTTGGATTGAAGACGACCTATGGCTCAGTTTCACGTCACGGTCTTATGGCAATGGGTAGTTCTCTCGATCAGATCGGACCGCTCACAAAAACGGTTGAAGATGCTGAAATAATTTTCAAAGCAATTCGCGGTCATGATCAAATGGATTCAACGAGTCAGCATTACCCGACAAATGTGGAAGTAGCAAATAAGAGAATTGGCGTGCCAAAAGGATTTGTTGGAGAGGGTATGGCACCAGATGTTCTCAGAGTTTTTAACGATACTCTTGATCGGCTGAAAAATGTAGGATATGAAATAGTAGATATAAATATTCCAAATATGAAGTATGC
>JACQCW010000049.1 GCA_016201425.1 Candidatus Vogelbacteria bacterium
CCAGGCAGAAGGACTTGCATATTTGGACCGTACCGAACCGGCTCATCTGGATAATATTTCTCCTCAAGCATATTCAGCGCCGATTCAATGAAGTAATCTGCACCCTCAATCCGAATATGAGTAAACCTCGCGGTCTGGACCTTTTTAATTTCTTCGATTAACTTTTCCTCGGCTCTATTTATATTATCGGTCTTTGCCATCGACAGAACGTCATCCAATGTTGGTTTATTAATATCCGAATTCAAAAGCCACACAGCAATCTCTAACCGACGCAACAAATTTTTATCAACAACAGACATTTCCGTCTTTTTCCCTTCTTCCGAAACACCACCAGACAAAACAGACCGAAGCCTTGGTCCAAGTGTTCGAAACTCCAAATCCTGAAATAGTTTATTTATGTGGCCAAGTTCCACATCTTCTGTCCAAGTTTTCTCCGGCAACTTAAAGTCAATTGGAACATCACACCTAATTGTCGCCAACATCTTTGAAAATATTGCCTCCTCCTCCCCTTCCTTTAAGAGATCAATAATTCTCTGTTTGACTCCAACGGCCAAAACTTCTTTTGGATCTTTTTTAATTATCTTGTAAATATTTTCAATGGACCCAAAATTTATTATTAATTCCGATCCCGTCTTCTCTCCTATCCCCTTAATACCAATAATGTTGTCGGACGGATCACCACGAAGACCTTTATAGTCAGCCATACTGACCGGGCCAAAACCGTAGCGTTCTTTAATTTTCATAGACAGGAATATTAAAGGCTTTGAAAACTTCTTTCGATCTTACAATTTGCTCAATCAATTCTTCGTCAGTCTTTGCTCTACCCGCTTTGTATTCACCATAAACCTTCTTTCGAAAAGTTGGGCCCGGTAAATCGAAACAGGCAACAATATAATCGGGTTTTAAATCTGCGATAATTTTTATTAGAAATGCCGAAAGACCATAGAGTGCCCCCGTCGGTTCACCCTTTGTTGACTTAAAACCTGGCAACGCATGATACGCACGATGCAATATCGCATGCACATCTAAAAGTATGAGTTTTTTTGTAACCTTCATTACAACTATTCTAGCACATTATTTTTATCCTTCTTTCGTTCTCATTCTCACTATGGTCAAAGTAAATTTTAATCATCTCTTTAGGCAACACAGACTCAACTCTTTCAGGCCATTCAATAAAAATAATATTTTTTGAATCTTCCAGTAACTCCCACCACCCAAGTGCCCTCATCTCTTCTCCGTTGTGTAATCTATAAGCATCTATGTGTATAAGTCGCTCATATTTATATTTTTTGGAAAGCTTATATATTTTTTCCAAAACAAACGTGGGACTGGTTATATAATCTTTAACCCCAAATGCCCTTGCTATCCCTTGTGCAAACGAAGTCTTCCCTGCGCCAAGCTCACCAAAGAGTCCAACTACGGTTGCTGCTTTTTTAACTTTGTAGGCAGATGGCAAATCCCCAGCCACAAACTTCGCCGCCAAACCATAAGTTTCTTTTAAATTATGAGTTATATACTCCATTATCAAAATAGTATCATTAACCGCTTCAAAAAATCCAGTAATAAAAACCGCTCGGGCGTACGCCGAGCGGCATGTTCAAAACTTTATCGATTTGCATACTTTTTCGATTCTCTTTGGTTTCCAGACAAAGAGGACCAAAAAGCAACACATACAAGAATAGTCTCCAATAGTCGCAATATAAAACTCGTCAATGAAACCTCCTGGGTGTAAAGAACATTACTTTCTTGTTAACAATACATTAACCACGCAATCTTGTCAATGTTCTGCTTGCCACACAGATTTTAAAGAGGCACGGTGGGTAACTTTGCTTGTATGTAAAACAAGAAGTGCTAGTATGAAAATAAATTTACAATAAAATGTCAGACATACAAGATACGGGGCAGCAAAATAAGTTAGACGAACTCAAAAAACAGGAGGCTGAGGAGTTGGCGGAAATGCTGTCTAAAAAATATAACCTCCCCTATATTGATTTGTCTGTTGTATCTATTAATACTGACGCCTTAAGATTGGTCCCCGAAGAAGAAGCGCGAGCTGCCGGTATCGCAGCTTTCAAGATTGTCGCCAAAAAAGTCTCTGTTATAATTGCCACACCAAATAACCCAAAAGTTGCTGAGATCTTGGGCCAGCTTAAAGAACAGCAATACGAGGTTCAAGAATATATGGGATCGTTTGCGAGCCTCGAACGGGCATGGGAAAGATACAAAGAGATCTCTTACAGTATGGAAACTCGGGCTGGCCTTGTTGGAGTATCAGATGAGCAATTAGCCATTTTTCTCGAAACGGCCAAAAACATCAACGATGTTAAAGGTTTAATTGAAGAAACAATCAAAAATAACAAGACTCAGGGTGTATCAAAAGTATTAGAGATAATAATCGCTGGAGCGGTAACTGTTGGGGCCTCCGATATTCACATAGAGGCTCAAGAAAAAGAGACGAGACTTCGATTTAGACTCGACGGGGTTCTACAAGACATAAGCGAATTTAGTCCTGCTATCAATAAATTAATCCTCTCTCGTCTTAAACTAATCTCTGGGCTAAAACTCAATATCAAAGCGGAGGCGCAGGACGGACGCTTTAGTATTAGCACCAAAAACAAGCAAATAGAGGTACGAACATCAATTCTTCCAGGTCCATACGGAGAATCTGTGGTTATGAGACTACTCGATCCAGATTCGATCTCCATAACTCTTGATAAGATGGGTATGGAACCGCGGCTACTTGAGGTATTAGAGGCGGAGATAGCAAAACCAAACGGCATGATCTTAGTAACAGGACCAACGGGCTCAGGAAAATCTACAACACTCTACGCGTGTCTCAGAAAAGTAAATGAGCCTGGATCCAAAATATTAACAATCGAAGATCCGATTGAATATCATCTTGCTGGTATCTCGCAAACTCAGGTTAACGAATCATCTGGCTACACGTTTCTTGAGGGCTTACGAGCAGCATTGCGGCAAGATCCAGATATAATTATGATCGGAGAGATCCGAGACAACGAAACAGCAAAGATTGCTATTAATTCGGCACTGACTGGACATCTTGTCTTCTCAACACTCCACACCAACAGCGCGGCTGGAGCGATTCCAAGACTTATTGACCTTGGTGTTAATCCTAAGGTTATTGGATCAGCCTTAAATCTGATGCTAGCCCAACGACTTGTAAGAAAGCTCTGCCAGAACTGTAAAAAAGAATCCGTCCCCACAGAAAAGCAAGCGAAATATATTGCAACAGCAATTGAATCGGCAAAGGAAAAAGGGATAGTTCTTGGGACGATAAACCCACAGAAGGTTTGGGTGGCGGGATCAGGGTGTACTGTCTGCAATAATATTGGATACAAGGGCAGAATTGGAATATACGAAGCCATTGTAATGGATAGTGCAATCGAAAAACTTATTGACCAGAATCCGAGCGAAAGAGAGATCAACAAGGCAGCAATCCCACAAGGTATCTTGAATATGACCGAAGATGGTATAATTAAAGTGTTAAGAGGTATTACCTCATTCGACGAAGTAGAGCGCGTTGTAGAACTAGGTAGTGTTTTGGTCCAAAGTTAGGCTTTTTTGACAAACAAAGAAATCGAGATGATAAATCTCTAAGCAATTCTTTTAATAAAATACCAAAAGTTAAGTTGCTCTCGGAGGATGGCCCCAGCGCACTACGTCCAGCGTAGTACCAAAACGTCCTACTTGAACGACCATCTAGACCCAAGGGCCCAATTGCTTAGAGATTTATATTCTCGATTAACTCTGCTGAGAGTATAGCATAGTGAAAAGAAAATGTCAAGCCCTATAAAAGAGCTTAATTCTTATGACAACAGGAACAACTAATATAACAGAACCAGAAAATTTGTTAAGGGGGGAGGAAAAGTATCTAGACAACGCCCTAAGACCCTCAAAATGGGATGAATATATAGGACAATCTATCATAAAAGAGAACCTCAAGATACTTTTAAATGCGGCCAAATCTCGCGGTCAGACCCCCGAACACATACTATTTTACGGGCCACCAGGCTTAGGCAAAACAACCCTAGCCCACCTGCTAGCCAAGGAAAACAACTCACAGCTCAAGGTAACATCCGGTCCCGCAATAGAAAAAGTGGGCGACCTGGCCTCTCTTTTGACAAACCTATCTGCTGGTGACATCCTTTTTATCGACGAAATTCACCGTCTCAACAAACTAATTGAGGAGGTACTATATCCCGCAATGGAATCTGGTAATCTCAATATTATTATCGGCAAAGGGCCGTCTGCAAGAACCATCCAACTTGAACTACCGCCATTCACGTTAATCGCGGCAACCACGCGGATCGCGCTCCTCTCCTCTCCACTGCGATCCAGATTCTCGGGAGGAACATTTAGATTAGAATTTTATACCTCCCCCGAAATCGAAACAATTATTGCCAGATCAGCAAGCATTTTAAATGTTGAGATTACCGCCAATGCCGTACAAGAAATTGCCAAAAGAAGTCGCTCAACACCAAGAATCGCAAATCAACTACTAAAAAGATGCCGAGACTTTGCTCAGGTTCACAACACATCAATCACCAATGAAACAGTTGATAAAACCTTAAAACTATTAAACATAGACGACGCTGGTCTATCGTTCTCTGATCGAAAAATCCTTGAGACCATAATCGATAAATTCGCCGGTGGTCCTGTTGGTTTAGGCACTATTGGCGCAGCGACCTCTGAAGAAGAAGAGACTATCGAAGAAATAAATGAACCATATCTCATCCAACTTGGCTTTTTAGAAAGGACTCCGCGAGGACGACTTGCTACAGTCCGAGCATATGAGCATTTAGGCAAAATAAAAAGCCCAACCAGAGATGGTGGGCCAACAAATAAAACCTTCTTATAGAATCCCTTTTCGATTTTCTAGCACCACACAAAGCCATTCATCACTCTTCTTTACCAACAACATCTTAGCCTCGCAATTGTCCACCGAACCAATAAGATTATCAAAAACCTTAAGCCCCCTCAAAATCTCCGCAATGAATGGTAGTACGCGATGTATGTCACGCCCTCTATTTTCATTCCAAAGATCAGTCAATGTTCGATCGCTGTTTATGGTTTCGTCCATTGTAATAATGCGTCGAAAGTTGGCAGCATAAAGTTCGGCGTACTCTCTAAGGGCGTGATCAAACTCTCTCCTTCCACAAATTTCCGGCCACAGCAATTTAACCAAGGCAATCTGTAGTGCATTAACAGCAGAAAGTTTCTTTGTCTTTCTAGAGTCCAGTCCAGAACAAGGCATACGCCCACCTCCTTTGTGTTTTTAATGAACCAATACCAATGTGTATGTCCGAACCATTCTAAACCTATTCCAAAAAAAAGGAAAGTGGTGTAATCTATACATATGTCTGGACATAATAAATTCTCAAAAATAAAACGCCAAAAGGGCGTTGAAGATGCTAAAAAAAGCAAACTCTTTTCTGTTTTAGTAAAACAGTTAACGGCGGAATCTCGAATAGCAAAGGGAGACAGAAACTCGTCGGGATTAAGAATCGCAATTGATAAAGCGAAAGCCTCAAACATGCCAAGTGATAATATAGACCGCGCCATAGCCAAGGGTACAGGTATTGGCGCTGGATCAATGGAAGAGGTCCTTTGCGAAGCGTATGGTCCGGGTGGGGTCGCTATTATTATTGAAGGTATAACTGATAGCAAGAACAGAACCATCAACGAAATTAAGTTTTTATTATCAGAACACGCCGCATCTTTGGGTGCGCAAGGCTCAGTTGTTTGGGCATTCCAAAAGTCTACAGAGGGCTGGGCTCCAACAACCAGGCTTCCGCTCTCAGAAGAAGATCTGGAAAAGCTTGATGAACTTATAGCTGAACTTGAAGAAAATCCCGACATTGAAAACATTTACACAAACGCTGCCCTGCTAACAGAAATTGAATAAAGTGCGAGTATTGGGAATTGATCCAGGATACGAGAGGCTTGGGGTAGCAGTTTTGGAAAAAAACAAGAATTCAGATATTTTACTGTTTTCAGATTGTTTAAAGACAAGCCCAAAACTAGAACTCTCTGAAAGAATTTTCTTGTTAGGACAAGACATTGAAGCTTTTATAAAAAGATGGCGGCCAAACGCGCTAGCAATTGAGAAACTTTTTTTTACCACAAACCAAAAAACAGTGATGGGTGTCTCTGAAGCACGCGGGGCACTTATCTATATAGCAAAAAGTACTGGGCTGAAAATTTTTGAATATACCCCTCTTCAAATTAAGATGGGGATCACGGGATATGGCAAAGCGGACAAGAACCAAATTATCTCAATGGTCTCAAGACTGGTTAAGATTCCCGTTCAAGCTAAAACAAAAACAGATGACGAATATGATGCGATAGCCGTCGGTATAATCTGTCTCGCCTCTCACAAAACCCAATATCCACAAAAATAGGAATAGGCCCTTGCAAAAAAATATGGTTCTGATAAAAATAATTATTGTTAAATTTAGTAATTATTAGGTTATCAATTAATAACTAGCAACTATGTACGACGACTATTCCGGCTTTATTAATTTTTCTGATGACGACGTTAGTTCAGACGACAAAAATCTTGACGATACTGACAAAGATCT
>JACQCW010000044.1 GCA_016201425.1 Candidatus Vogelbacteria bacterium
ACAACTCTGAACACCACAGCACTCCTTACTCACAACGCAACCATTTTAAATCTTGCTCCTGACACTACCTATTATTATTGTATTCATGCGACTGACCTTGCGGGAAATATGGCGAGTTCTTGTGGACATTCGTTTACGACAACAGCTGTACCGGTTGTCGTACCACCGGTGGAGGTTGTGCAGACGGGCGGAGATTTAGGATTGGTAAATCCTGTAACAACCGCTTCAGTAGTTGTCACGCCGCCTGTAGGAGAAGTCTCCCAAGCCATCATCTCCTTTATAGAAGCAGATTCAATCAGTCAAACAGGGGCGGTTATTACCTGGACAACCGATGTCCCCGCTGATTCCAGAGTAGAATACGGTGATTCAATAGAGTTCAACGAAGCAGCCTCAGATGCCTCACTCACAACGTCACACACCGTCGTTCTTACTAGTCTTAATTCCAATACTTCCTATAATTTCCGTGTCGTTTCAAAACCAGCAGGTATTGGTGCAACTGAAACAATTTCGAGTGCCCACGATTTTAACACGCTTAGTATGCCTGTTGTCATCGATTCCCCAGCAAATATTCTTTCGGTGTCTAATTCGGGAATAACCGAAACTGGCGCGACAATTGGTTGGACAACCGACGAGGGGACGATTGGTTCTGTTGAATATGGATTGACCACTGCCTACGGTGAAAGTACGGCCACGAGTAGTTCGCTCCGGACTTCTGGAGAAGTTACCCTTACGTCACTCTCTCCAGCTACCACTTATCATTTTAGGGTAAAAGCAGTTGATGCCGCAGACAACATCACGTATTCAGATGATCATACTTTTACAACACTGACTTCAACTTCTGTATCAGTGAATGAACCGAATTCTGGCCCTCAAATATTATCGAACGTTACGAATTCAGTTTCAGTGGGAGGCGGTGGCGGAGGAGTATTTGTTTCGGTTCCAACACCAGCGCTGATAACTGCTTCTCCAGTCGATTCTCATAGGGCTAGGGTAACTCAAGTTCAGCTTAACGAAAACCCAGTATTACAAGATGCTGTTTCTATTGAACATTTCCCTGTCGATATGAAATTCGGAGATCAAAATCTTGAGATAGAACATATGCAGCAGGTGCTTAATACGGTGAATGTTCATCCAACCCGTCTTACGACAGGATATTTTGGACCATTGACGCAAGCAGCACTTAAGACATTTCAAGTAAAGTATAATTTACTACAAACCGGTCTTGCTGATGTGGCTACTCGTGCTGTACTAAGTTCATTATCTCAGAGTTGGATGATTCCGAGTGCTCCTAATCGCTTGGCTAGTCTACAGAAAGATCTTAAGCGCGGTGATAGTGGGGAAGAGATTGCCGAATTACAAAAATTTCTTGCCTATGAAGGTAGTTATGAAGAGAAGATAATTTCTAGTTACTATGGTCGACTCACACAGAAATCAGTTGCCAGCTTTCAAAAGAATCACGGCGTTACTCCAGTTTCAGGTTATGTGGGATATAAGACACGACATACAATACAAACAGTGCTAGGGCTGTAGGATTATGGGTTACCCAATTATTTTTTGGAGAGACTAGGGGCTGTGTTACTTTCGTTAAAGGAAAATAGAATTTATGGGTAGGTGGGTTTGTTTGTTTAGAAATAAATTATATAATCAAGTCATAATGAAAAAAATTTATAAAGAATATGATCATTTAGTAATAATATCTTTGGGTGTTATGGTCATCGTTGGTTCAACACTTGTCTATGCAAGTCGAAATGATAATATCACGAGTTTAGCTCCCGAGAGGCATGCTGCAGTTTGCGCTAAGGGATTAGGGAATAATGTTCACTGCCATTCGCGCGTTATTGTTGATAGTGCAGGACAGCCTAAAACTCAGGCGACACCAAGCGGTTACGGACCAGCACAGCTACATGGAGCTTATACCAGCCAAGTTTTGGCACCGAATAAACAAATTATTGCAATCGTAGATGCGTATGACGATCCGAATATTTTGTCTGATTTAAATACTTATAATAAGACGTATAATATCCCGTTACTACCGACGTGTTCCAGCGCAGTTGCCACTTCTTTAACTCCATGTTTTCAAAAGCTAGACCAGCGTGGTGGTATAAAATATCCTGCTGTGGATGCTGGTTGGGCCTTGGAGATTTCACTTGATGTAGAGGCGGCTCATGCAATATGCCAGAATTGTAGCATTTTATTGATTGAGGCAGATTCCGCAAGCTATATAAATTTGATGGCGGCGGTGGATAGGGCCATAACGTCAGGAGCAACCGTCGTGTCTAATTCTTATGGATCTTCAGAATTTTCTGGCGAGACCGACTATGATACACACTTTAATCATCTTGGCGTGGCATTTACCTTTAGTTCTGGAGATGGTGGGTATGGTGTTGAATATCCCGCTGCTTCCCAATATGTAACTGCTGTTGGAGGCACCACTCTTCTTCTGAATTCTGATAATAGCTATAAAAGCGAGAGTGCGTGGAGTGGGGCGGGGAGTGGGTGTAGCCTGTATGGAACTAAGCCCCTATGGCAACATGATACGTATTGTCTCAATCGGACTGTAGCCGATATTTCTGCTGTCGCTGATCCAAACACCGGAGTTGCTGTTTACGATAGTATACGATATCAAAATAAGAGTGGATGGTTTAAGGTGGGCGGTACTAGTTTAGCAGCTCCCGTTGTGGCCGGCATATATTCATTGGCTGGAGGTGTAAGTTCTGGAGTGCAGGGGGACTCTCTTCCATATTCCAATGGCAGTTATTTAACAAATATTCACGACATTTTAACTGGTAGTAATGGTACCTGTGGCGGTAGCTATTTGTGTACCGCAACTGTGGGGTTTGATGGCCCGACCGGACTGGGTAGTCCAATTGGGATCTCGGCTTTTTAGTTTATGTCTGATTATTCAAACATTACCCAACACTCAAGAAATAACTCTGGGGCTGGGGAGGAGAATTCTTGTCAGATGGTTTCTACATTACCACCGTCAGTGAAAAAGGAAACTGGAAAGCGGTCGAGCAGTATGTTGCTAACCAGGGAAAGGTGAGAGGAGAGACACCTCGTCAACTTAGGTTACTCGCTTAGGCTGTGCCTCGGGCCATACCCCGTCGGCTTGCCGCGGGGTTGTTGATTTGGAGGATAATAAAAATAGCGTGTTAAAAGATTATGGCTGTTTCTAATTCCAATAATTATTTAAAAGAGTTTCGTTGTCTTTGTGGTAAACTACTTTTCAAGGGATTACTTTTGTCAAGCGTAATTGAAATAAAATGTACGCGTTGTGGTGTCATAAAATCAATAAAATCTATTAATGAGAATTCATACCGCCCAAATTGTTTTAGTATTTTGTTTGATAGTAATGGTGCAATACTGAATGTAAGTGACAGTGCTTCAAAGATAGTTGGCTATAATCCAGAAGAGTTTTTGCACTTAAGTATTCGAGATGTAAGTCCGGGAGTAGGTCTCTCTTTCTATAAGAGTTTGTGGCTTACACAAGGTCATAATGACACCTCGGTTATATCAAAAAAGGTTATGTATAGAGATAAAAATGGTATTTTTGCTCTTGCAGCGCATCAAATTACAATTCTAGAAAATTCTAGGCTACCTTATTTTTTAATTCAGTTTCAGTTGCAACATAATAAGTTTTGAGCCGCGATTGTTGATAACTTTGGTGCTGGCATGAATCATAAAATGCTATTATAAAACTACCTAGAGGCTCTTGAAGCCCGCCCCCTTTTTTGTGGGCGGGCTTTTAATTTAGATATATTAAAAAAGGTGAAGCCCAAGTTAAATTTTACATCGCTTGCAGTCTTGGTTGTTTTAATCTTACCCCAAATAGTCAGTGCCACAATATTCCAACCAGGAGAGACCCTAGAGCCAGACTGTGCACCCGGCTCCGCAAACTGCGGGGTAGCCGCTGTGGCATCATCTCTCGGTACTACCACACCCATTGCCAATTCTATTTTGGGTGTTACTGCCACGAGCACTAATTCTATTCTGGCGACCCTTCGTGCATTTGTTGGTCAAGTGGCTAATATTTTGCAGGTTCAAGACAGTGCTGGAGCCAATCTATTTTCGATCGACGCCATTGGTTCCTTGACTGTTGTTGGCTCGACTACTTTAGGCAGTTTAAATCTTGCTTCCTTGAGCGGTCCACTTCAGGCGAATTCTGGAACAGTTTCTGCTACAACTTCAATCGGGGTTCTTTATGGAGGTACGGGTTTAACATCAGCCCCAACTTACGGTAAGGTTTTGCTTGGTAATTCGTCAGGTGGATATACTCTGACTGCCACATCATCACTGGGGCTCGGGGGAAGTAGTGGAACTGTTTCTGGTGTTGCTCTTACTGCACCAACTGGACTCACAGTGAGTGGTAGTCCGATCACAACTTCTGGGACACTGGCACTCTCTTTGGATGCAGGATATGTTATTCCCCTACAGTCCACCTTAGACAGCAAGATTAGTGTTGGTAGTACCTCAATCAACTCAATTACAACTCTCTCAAATCTCTCTCTGTCTGCTGCTCAACTCACTAACTTCGGATCACCATTTTATACATTTTTCACTGCCACAAATACTGATGCGCTCGCCGAAGGTTCCAACCTGTATTTTACTAATAATC
>JACQCW010000054.1 GCA_016201425.1 Candidatus Vogelbacteria bacterium
GATCAGACACTATAACGACAAGTTATGACGTATATCGAACGTCTGATCCCAATGCCGCTTGGAATGCCAGTACATACATTGGATCATCAGTCGGATCAAACTACTCTGGTGTGGTTAATGACAGCGGCTTAAATCCAAGTACAACTTACTATTACTACATCTTCTCGGTAGCCGGCTACAGTGGGCCAAATAATTCTGCTCCTGTTAAGATTTCGGTGGCGACGTTACCATCGGCGCAGATTCCGCAGGGCTCGATCTCTTTGTCTGCCGACAGCGCAAGTGTATCAGCAGGTTCATCTGTGACTATTACAGCCACGATCAACAATTTACCCGCCTGTTCTAACCCATATACAGTGTGGGGTGACGGCACTATATTCGGTACTCCAAACGGTTGCAGTACAACCGGTACCTTGATCTCATCAAGACAGATATCGCAGGGCCACACTTACCCTACGGCTGGCACATTTTACGTTACTCTCTCAGTTGGCAATGTTGTATCAAATCAGATTGTGGTGAACGTGACGGCTGCAGCTGTGGCAACCCCAGACCCTGTGATTACGAATTTTCTTATTGCTGGACAGACCACAGCCACAGTAAATAGTGGTGCCTCGGTAGGGCTCACCTTCAGCAGTACGAACGCAGCCAGTTACAAGATACTCTTCCAGTGTCCTGCTAATGTCGCTATTCCCGACGCTGGCGGCAATAATATGTGTAGATCTGGTGAAAGTGATGCTATACAGTTTCCACTTACAGGGTCACTCCAGACTGCAATATTTAACATGACCGCGAGCAATCAACAGGTAAATGTTACACTCTATGCGCTCAGATCAAACGGTTCGTCTTCAAACTCCGTAACTCGTGCCATCACTGTCCACCCCCAGCCTGGATTTTAATCTAGGATAGTCTCTGGTTTTCTTTTCCTTAGACCTGAGGTATAATTGTTAGCGTGAAAGGAGAAAGTATAGTTCCAGAATCAAAAGTAAACACCCTCAGTCACCTAAAACCTGGAGTAAGGCCTATTATGGCCTGCGTCGGCGAACGTTCCCACTTTAAGCGCGGAGATTATGTAGGGGGGGGCGAACGTATGGAGATTTTTCAGAATTATGATTTAGCAGCGAACGCCGCGAAGAATAACACTAATGTAGATTATTACGGTAATCCGGACGAATTAGAAAGAAATGGATTTAAAAATAGAGGCAAAGGTTCATTTACAATATCTCCTGTTAACAATCTAGATAAATTTTCTGGCAGCTACAGAAATTGTACTGGAGTAATTGTGGCTGGTATAGACCGAAAAACTGGGGAAAATATCTCTTTATTGAGTCACCAAGATCCTGAGTATTTTCTCACGAGTGATGATCAAAAGCAAAGATTTGTAACAGATCTAGAGGAACGACTCGAGGAGTTAAAAGATAGATGTGAGTCAGGTACAATAGATGCCATAATATTGGGCGGTAACTACTTCCAGGACGTCAATACGCATGGCAGAAAGTACGCCACCGACTATCTTGATTCGGTGAAGCTTTTATCCTCTGAGATTACCAAAACCTTAGGATTTGAACCGACTGTCATTACTGGACCAAAGATGCTTGGCGGTGATGATAATTCTTTTTACGATAATAAAAACCGAAGGCTTTACTTATCAAGACCTAAAGTTGGTGAGGCTAGTACCGGCTCTTATCAATCTACCGATATCACTCACAAAGAAAAGGAATGGTGATTTGGGCAGGAGTTTTCTTATATTTTAGCGAGTAGGTCTGGAGAGTTGACTTAATTTTTCGTTCTGATAGTATATGCTGTACGTGTATTTTCACGCAATTTTATTTTGTCACACATATTTTTTTTGGAATTTATTAATAGCTTCTAAAAATAAAAACTATGGCAACTTTTGATAGATCAAAGCCACACGTTAACGTAGGAACAATTGGCCACGTTGACCATGGCAAGACCACTTTGACCGCCGCGATCCTTCACGTTTTGGGATTGGCTGGTAAAGAGGTTCGAATGAGAAGTGTCGACCAGATCGACAATGCTCCAGAGGAAAGAGAGCGAGGTATTACAATTGCTCTTTCTCACAACGAGTATTCTACAGATAAGAGGCACTACGCCCACATCGACGCTCCAGGTCACGCCGACTATATCAAGAACATGATCACAGGTGCTGCCCAGATGGACGGTGCTATCTTGGTGGTTGCTGCCACAGACGGTGTTATGCCTCAAACAAGAGAGCACATTCTCTTGGCAAGACAGATCGGAGTTCCAAAGGTTTTGGTTTTCCTAAACAAGTGTGACATGGTTGATGATCCTGAGTTGATCGATATTGTTGAAGAAGAAGTCAGGGATCTTCTCGCAAAGTATGAATTTGATCGTAATGCCCCTATAATACGTGGTTCAGCCCTAAAGGCTCTTGAGGCTAAGTCTATTGATGATCCTTGGGCGAAGAAAGTACTTGAGCTCGCTGATGCTTTGGACACATACGTTCCAGATCCAGTAAGAGATATTGAAAAACCATTCTTGATGCCAGTTGAAGATGTATTCTCTATCGAAGGTCGAGGTACGGTTGTCACAGGTAGAATCGAAAGAGGTAAGATTAAGGTTGGCGAAAACATTGAGATTGTTGGTATCAAGGATACTGTGACTACTACCGTTACCGGTATCGAAATGTTCAACAAGTCCCTCGACGAGGGTATCGCTGGAGACAATGCGGGTATTTTACTACGAGGAACAAAGAAGGAGGATGTAAATAGGGGTCAGGTTTTGGCTAAGCCAGGATCTGTAACTCCTCACACTGAGTTTGAGGCTCAGGTCTATGTTCTTAAGAAGGAAGAAGGAGGAAGACACACACCGTTCTTCAATGGATACAAGCCACAATTCTATATTCGAACTACAGATGTAACAGGTGAGACTGTTCTCCCTGCTGGTACAGAGATGGTTATGCCAGGTGATACAGTAACTGTCACAGTTAAGTTGATTGCCCCAGTAGCCTTGGAGGAGAAGCAGAGATTTGCTATCAGAGAGGGTGGAAAGACGGTCGGCGCAGGAGCAGTAGTAAAAATATTGAAATAACAATGCCGGAAGTAACAGCCACAAAAACAGTCAAGCCGAAGGTCAAGAAAGAAGCTGCGGCCACCAGGACTGCCGTTAAAATAGCCAAGGATTCTGCCATGGTATCAGATGCGGCCAAGTTAAGGATTCGTGTATCAGCCTATGAGCATAAGATTCTTGACGCCTCTGTTAGACAGATTATGGATACTGCGGCTCGATATGATGCAGCCGTTCTGGGCCCGGTTCCTCTACCTACGGGCATCAAAAAGTACACAGTAAACAGGGGTGCATTCATAGACAAGAATGCAAGAGAGCAGTTCGAAATGAGAATACACAGAAGACTGATCGACATAGTTAATCCTACGCCGAAAGTTATTGAAGCGTTGACTAACCTAAGTTTGCCATCGGGTGTCAATGTGGATGTAAAGATGATGTAAGATTGTCTGAGAGCTCTCTTGTATTTACATTTTTGATATATTTTGATAGATTAGTGAAACTAAAAGTGAGCCTCTCATGAGGCTCACTTTTAAAGAGACATCTGAAATTAGTTAAATAAAACAATGAAATTCATATTGGGAACAAAGCAGAATATGACGCAGACATTTGATGAAGACGGCAACGTGCATCCAGTTACTATTGTATCTGCGGGCCCAGTTGTGGTTACACATATCAAGACTAAGGGTGTTGATGGCTACGAGGCTGTTCAGTTAGGATATGGAAAAAAGTCTCTCAACAGAGCAAGTAAGGCCTTACGTGGCCACTTGGTAAAGAATCTTAAAGATAAAGCCGCTGGTTTTACTTATTTGAGAGAATGGCGACCGAAGGAGCAGGCGAGTCTGAGTATTGGAGATGTTGTAGATCTAGGTTCTTTTGCAGAAGGAGAGAAGGTGACTGTGTCGTCGATCTCTAAAGGTAAAGGTTTCCAAGGTGTTGTTAAGAGACACGGATTTCATGGTGGACCTAGATCGCATGGACAGAAGCACTCTGAGAGAGCTCCAGGATCTATTGGTGCAGGTGGAAGACAGGGCGTTATGAAAGGTATGAGAATGGCTGGCCGAATGGGTAGTGATAGGATTACACAGCGAGGCATGAAGATTGTCGCTATAGATAAGGAAAATAATACGGTCGCGATCCAAGGCGCTATCGCAGGCAGACGGGGAACATTAGTCGAAATATACAGTTAACCAAAAGAGATTAGCAAAAGCATAAGACAAAAAAATGGAAGCTAAAGTTTACAATACAAAAGGAGAAGAAGCAGGCAAGGTTGAATTACCTGAGTCGTTGTTTGGATTGAAGTGGAATTCCGACTTGGTAAATCAGGTCGTGCTCTCTTTGGAGTCGAGTAAGCATGGTCCATGGGCACACGCCAGAGACCGAGCGCACGTCAGAGGCGGTGGTAAGAAGCCATGGAAGCAGAAAGGCACAGGGCGAGCCAGACATGGATCAACAAGATCACCTATCTGGGTTGGTGGAGGAGTCTCGCACGGTCCTTTGAACGAGAAGATATATGATCGTAAGGTTAATAAAGGGATGAAGGCTAAGGCTTTGTTTACGATTTTGTCGGCTAAAGCGAAGGATGGCGAGATTTTATTTGTTAATGATCTTGGGTTAAAGGCTATTAAAACAAAGAATGCAGCTGAAGTCTTAAGTTCCCTTTCTAAGATTTCTGGATTTGAGAAATTGGCTTACAAAACAGGCAAGAGAGCTTTGATTTTGACACCGGGAGTTGATTCCAAGATAGTTAAGAGCTTCAGAAACATAGGTTCATCCTTTGTGGATGAGGTTAGAAATTTGAATCCGATTGATGCCCTGAAATACAAATATTTAGTAATGGTAAGCCCAGAGGAGAGCGTGAGTGTATTATCAAGTAGAGCGAAAGCTACTAAATAACCCCCCTATGTCTAAGTATTTCAGAGATATTAATAGTTCGTCAGTCATTTTGACCAAACCAAGAATTACCGAGAAGGCTTCTTTTTTGGCTGGCAATGACGAGCATGGCGTGTATACATTTGAGGTTTCAAAGAGAGCCAACAAACTCATGGTGGCAAACGCGATTAAGGAAATCTTTAAGGTAAATCCCACAAAAGTAAATATTATAAATACAAAAGCAAAGACCGTTTTTAACCGAGGCAAAAGGGGTGTCGTCGGCGGAGTCAAGAAAGCAATGGTGTATTTAAAAAAGGGAGACAAGATCGATATAATATAAGTGATTAGTATAAGTCTAAGGAAACAGAAATGAAATTCTATAAACCAACAAGCAAATCAAGAAGGCATATGTCGACGGTGACGTACCGAGGTGTTTTAACTGAGTCAAAGCCACTCAAATCTTTGGTGTTTGGAGGGAAGCGCGATGTTGGACGAAATAATGCTGGTAGAATCACAGTTAATCACAAGGGTGGTGGGAATAAAAGAAAATTTAGAGTGGTTGATTTTAAATACGATAAATTTAATATTCCAGCAAAAATTGAGTCGGTTGAGTACGATCCAAACAGAACATCATTTATTTCTTTGGCCTGCTATGCTGACGGTGAGAGACGATACGTTGTTACACCAAAGTCTTTAGGTGTTGGCGACTCTTTTATGGTTGCCGAAAGTGCCCAGGTTAAGGTCGGCAACAGGCTAAAACTTAAGAATATTCCTGTCGGTACTTTTATTTACAATATTGAGCTACACCCATCTGGTGGGGCAAAGTTTGTGAGATCAGCCGGTAATTACGCTGAAGTGTTAGGTAATGACCTCGGGTACTCGCTGGTTAAAATGCCATCTTCTGAAGTTCGAAAGATTGATGAGAACTGCTACGCTTCAGTCGGAGCGGTCTCAAATGAGGAGCATGGCTTAGTAAATATTGGCAAGGCTGGGAGATCAAGATGGCTCGGCATTAGACCAACAGTCAGAGGAACAGCCAAGAACCCGGTTGACCATCCATATGGAGGAGGAGAAGGTAGACAGGGTAGAGGTACAAAGAGACCAAAGACTAGAACAGGTAAGATAACTGGCGGACACAAGTCACGAAGAGCAACAAAATATTCAAATATCTTCATTGTTACAAGGAGAACGAAGAAAAGTAGAAAATAAATTGAAAAACATCTCCACCAGGAGGTGTTTTTTATTTGTGTTGACAATGTCATGACAGGTGATAGGATATGTGCATGAGTACGCAAACAACAATTCAAATTCGTATTGATTCGAAGATTAAGAGAGAGGCCAAAAGAACTCTTGAAGAAATTGGCCTCGACCTTTCATCCGGATTAAAACTATTTCTTCACAATATTGCAATAACCCAGTCTGTGCCCTTGGATCTTCGCACGGCTAATGGTTTTACAATAAGGCAGGAACAGGAAATGCTTAGGGAAGCAAAGGATGCCTTGGAAAAGGGCAGACGATATGTAGGTGTACGCAAGATGCATGAGGAGGTTCTGTCTTCAGAAGATTAAATCTGTATGATTTACGGGATAGTTACGACTAAAAAGTATCGTAAGTCGCTTCGTCGGCTTAGCAGGCTTAAAGATTTTAAACTTAAAAAACTTAACGAGGTTATTGTGACTCTACAATCTGGTGGCTCTCTTCCAGAGAGTTGTCACGACCATCAACTTAACGGGTATCTACAGAAATTTCGAGAGTGTCACGTTCAACCCGATGTTCTTCTTTTATATCAAAAACATAATGATTTACTAATTCTTGTATTGGTTAATGTGGGCGACCATCAGGAACTTTTTGGAAATTAGCACTTATAATTATAGCCCCTTTACATTTAGTATGTTATGTGCTAGTCTATTCCCCATAGTTTGGTCTTTTACACAAGGAGGAAGAGATGGAAAATTTGAATGGTTTTGACGATGATGATGTTTCGAATATCGGAACGGAAAAAATGAGCATCGGTGAAAAGGAGTTGGCCAGACAGCGGGCTGAAGCTCTCATCGCCGCGCGCGAAGTAGAAGACAAAGAACTTCAGACGAAGCTCGAGAGGGCATATAGGATTGCAACCGCGGTTTACTCAATTGACAACGGGCATGTATATGACGACCATCAGAGAGCTGCTATTTGTACAATGACTGCCGCGGTCTTCACTAAGATCAAGTGACTTGAAAGGAAAATACAAATGGAATATCTAGTTGCTGCAGTCGTTTTGGTTGTTTCTATGGCTGTCGTTGTCGTGTTTGGACGCTCGAAGTCGTCAACTGTTAATCGGAACTCTGACGAGGTTCTTGGGGCGGCCAAGCCGAAGGTGGAGTATCCGCTCTTCTCTGGCGATGTGCTTGAGATCCCAAATAATCTAATCAGTCTGAATCTGCTCAAGGGTACAGTGGCAAGGTATGTCGGATTGGTACGACAGCTTGAGCAGGGACTTGGTCTCGGTATGAACGAGCCAGTTGAGGCTGCCGATGAGGTTGCCAAAGAGCTTCAGGAGTTGAGATATCGGGTTATCCTTCTGAACTGGATGTCTCTGCCAGATGATGAGGGACGCCACCTTGTTGATACGGGCGAGATCTACAATATGAATGCTACGTGTGGTCAGCCATTCTTCTATCCGGAGCTTTTCGCCAAGGCCTGTCAGACTGCCGAGAAGGACGTCGCTTCGTTTCATCCAAGTCTAAAGTAAGGGTCTAAGACCGGGGAGAAATCCCTGGTCTTTTTTAATGGTTGAATAAAATATAGCTACGTGCTAGCTTTTGTATATAGATTGAACATTTAAATACATTGTGAAAGGAGCTGAATGTATGGAATTTTTGGCTATTTTGGTCCTCTTGTTTGTTGTCATTTGGCTTGTGCTTTGGTTGCAAAAACAGGCCGAGCCACGTCCTGGTACGCACGTCCCTGGTGGGAGTCTTGGGGCGCAGCCTGGACAGTTGCCGTCTTTTAAAGGACAGACTCTTTCTGTGCCCAACAGCCCGGAGTCTTACGAAAAGGTAGGAGCCCTACTGGCACATTATGTTCGTGAAGTTTTGGAAATGGAGAAGATTGCCAGCATTGAACACAACCAACCGTTTGTCGTTAAGGACGACTTCACTGCGGATCTACAGGACTTTAGATACAGAGTCTTCCTGATTTGTGCGCTCATGCTTCAGGGGACCTTAAACACGGCGGAGGTTTACGGTGTCCCAGCATCGTGCGGGAGCCCGTACTTTTATCCCGAAATTTTTGCTGTTTCGTGTGAGATTATCGGGAAGGATTTAACAGAATTGGACAGTATCTTTGAATGAGGGTTAGTGCCGTGCAGAAATGTGCGGCTTTTTGATTTTATTGACACTTAATTTTAAATAAGTATAGTGGGTTTATGAATAATTTTTATTCCAAGCAGAATATGATCACTCTTCACCCGACTTCTATCGGCGGCCTTTTGGTCTATTTCGATAACAGAGGAGGTGGAGTGCTTGGGATAAAACAATATTTTTGTGTTTAATTCGTAAAAGTTAGCATAAAATGTGTTGAAATCCTGGGCAAACGCTCGGGATTTCTTTTGTTCTTTGACATTCTGGCCAAGCCAGAGAAAGGTGAAATTATGTCCGAAATTGTTTTTTTAAAGGGTAAGAAAGTTATTCTTCGTCCTATGAATAAGGAGACCGATCTCGATCTTTGTACAAAGTACATCAATGATCCAGAGGTTAGACAGTATCTGATGTCTTATCTGCCGTGGACCAAAGATGCTGAGGCTAAGTGGTTTGATTCGTTGGCACAAAGAAGTGAGACAGATATTGTTTTGGCGATTGAGGATATTGCAACCGGCAAGTATATTGGCTCGATGGGGTTACATAGGATTGATTGGAAGCAAGGTATCGCCACGACCGGCGCCCTCATTGGAGACAAAGATTATTGGGGGAAGGGTTATGGCACCGATGCCAAGATGATTCTGCTTGATTATGCCTTTAACGCTCTGGGTCTTCGTAAAATTCTTTCTGCTGTAATTGATTACAATAAAAGGAGTCTAAACTATAGTTTGCATTGCGGTTATAAGATTGAAGGGGTCAGGAAAAAGCAGATCTTTCGCAATGGACGTTTCCACGACGAGATCTTGCTTGCAGTCTTTAAGAAGGACTGGCTTCCGATTTGGAAGAGGTATAAGAAGACCGGGTCGGTTAAGTAGGCTGAAGCGCCAGGGAGAATATAGCCCTTGACATTCTGTCTTTATAATGCTAAGATACGGGGGGAAGATAAAAAATGTTCTTTGCGAATTGAAACTTACTTACAACAAATCCAATAACAGCTTGAGTTGCAGGCCAAATTGGCCGCGAAAGGGAAGAAATGAAGGTTACAGTTTTGGAAGTTGATCAGTTTACGTCGACCGGTCAGATATTCGACATGAACAAGATCGCTGTGTCCGCCATCAGGAGTCGTGTCGGTAGATTCAACAGGATCTACCACGTGGCGATCCTCTCTGATGTCGACGAAAGCGATGGCCCTTCGATTGGGAACGTCTGGTATCGCTCCGATGAGAGCGGCAAGATGATCCTTTGGAAGTCGAACTACGACTCCAGCGGGTGACGTCAACCCGGGTCTTTATGCAAACTTTCTAAGCCAACTCTAACGGTTAACACGAAAGGTGGAGATGATGTCCGACAAAAATGCTCAGGCAGCTGCGTGGGGTGTAATCATGCTTTGCGCAATCTTTTTTGCACTGGGTTCCTATGGTTGGCTGATGGTCTATCAGCTGGGCAAAAAGAAGGCCGCTGAATATGCCCCCGCGGAATGGGTGCAGCTCGTCTTCGGCTCGGTACTGATGCTGAGCTCGTTCGCCTTCTTCGCTCGAGGTCTGTATCTGATCTGCCCGGCTCTGTTCTGATTAGTCGAAATAAGTTGTGAGTTGAAGTCTAATGGCTTCGCGGGCGCTCCATGAGTACGGAGCGCCTTTTTCATTTGCCAAAGTTAACGGCATGTGCTAGCCTATCTAAAGATTTGGTAATTTAACAAAGGTAATGGTTAATGTCTGGAAAAGACAAGGAGGCGTGGAAATGGCAAGTGATAGTATTAAGGCTCGAATTGAACAACTTTGCGCAGATCGACTAACTCTCAGTAATCATTTGATAGAGATCAAGACTGATTCCAATCTTCTGATTGGTCTTAAGCATGACGACGGTCTGTATTGGCCAAGAATTATTCGTATTGTTGCCGATAAGTATGGAATTTATGATGGGCCGCAGTATGCCTCGCGGGCTCTTCACAATATCCAAGCTTTCTTAAAGTCTAGGATTTCTGAAATTGATAAAAAAGTACAAATCATTGATATCGAAGTTGTAAGACTCAAGGCTCTCTAAACAATAGTGATCTCCATGGTCGTGCTGGAAACAGCACGACCTTTTTTAATGCAAAAAAGAAAAAGACCCCAACCTGAATTGCTTCAAATCGGGGCCAATCAAGGTCTAGATATCGCCGGGGCACCACGCAGTAAACGTCACGTGGGAAAGCGCTTCAAGGAGCCGCTTTATCGAGGGGGCTCGGAATTCTTCAGTGGTGAAGTCGACATCGTTCCATCGCAGATGCTCAGAGATCCCAAAACACTGTGAGCCATCGCTTCGGCCGTTGTCGAGGTCTACCACTTCTTCATCCCATTCCCTGATTCCAAGGTTGGTGTTGTGATAGTTGCCATCACCTTCTACCGTCATGCTATCGGCCACCATCCTATAAACACCTTTCCTTACCTTCTCTACCTCGATCCATTCGCCCGCATTTTCCGCCAACATTATTCTGTAGGTTTTTCCCATCTTCCCTTCCTCCTCCCAGTCGTTAGTCCAGGTACACTATCTTGTGTACACGAACCTGCTAACTTTGAGAGAGATGGTGATTAGGGGTCGGTCGGCAATCGGTAGCGCATATCTAGGTTAATATATCAAATTTAAATTCTGCTGAAAGTGTATCATCTAGTAGGCAATCTGTCAAGCGGTTGCTTGAATACGGGATATATGTTAGTTTGTCAGGTAGACATTGAAAATAAAAGACTAAATCAGCCAACTGGCTGGAAAGGGATTATGTGAGTCGTACTTGGAGACATAAGAAAAATAAGGTCAAAGTTAAGCGACCGGTCTGTGGCGTATGCTTACATCCAGAATTTACTGTCGCAAAAGCGTGTGATGGTCGGCCGCAATTTAATTGTACCAAGTGTTATAACTTATGGACCTCCGGTCGTGACGGTGGTACCTACATAAAGAGTAAATTTGCCAAGTTTGTGAAGGAAAAGGAGGCGGACGAAAAACATGGAGCTGAGTAAGGAAGAGTTTGCGAAGTTGAGCAAAGATGAGAAGCTTGAATATTGTCGTAAGAAGGTCGACAAGGACGCTGGTGAGCTGATAAAAAGGGCCGTACAGATTGTTGCGAACAATACAAGCTTAGACTATGTGGATGCGGCCAATTCTCGCTTAATTATTACAGTTTATCAGCATCTTCTTGCGACTGAAGATGTCCTGGCCACGAGAATCCGATGAACAGATATGCTTCGGTCGCGAAATGGGTTGGCGGACTGATGATGCTTTCAACAATTATATATTTAAATGGCAATCCGGGTCATCCGCAGACGAAGATTTAATATGTTTTAGCCGTACTGAGAAATCAGTGCGGCTTTTATTTTGTAATCAATAAGAGCCGTGAAATTTCTTGACTTTTTTCTCCCGGCTGATATAATAGTGTGTAATTAACACTTAATCAAACATTATGACAAATTCATCGGCAAGGCAGGAGAAATACGGTTTCATAAGAGTTGGGGCAGTAGTTCCTAAATTGAAGGTGGGAGACGTTTCGTATAACGAAAGTGAGACGCTTAAGGTTCTTAAAGATGCAGCAGCAAAAGATATTGAGCTTCTTGTTTTTCCTGAGCTTGGCTTAACCGGCTATACGATGGCTGACCTTTTCCATCAAGACGTTGTACAGGAACAAGTTCTCGAATCGTTGAAACAAATTGTTGATACGAGTAAAAAGTTTAAGATAATTTTTACTATTGGTTTGCCAATATTTATTGAAGGAAAGTTATTTAATTGTGGAGCCGTAATAACACAAGGCAAAATCTTGGGGGTTGTGCCTAAAACGTACATTCCGGGCTACAAAGAATTTTACGAGGAGCGATGGTTTGCCTCTGCAAGGGATCTTCTTTCAAAGGAGATTGAACTATTTGGTGAGATGGTTCCGATTGGCACAGATCTGCTTTTTAGATCAAAGAATAATTCTGACCTTGTGTTGGGAGTTGAGATTTGCGAAGACTTGTGGGCGCCACTTCCGCCGAGTTCGTATTTGGCAATTTCGGGAGCTACTGTCATTGCCAATCTCTCGGCTTCGAACGAGATCGTGGGCAAGGCAGATTATAGGCGTGAACTTATAGGCCAACAGTCGGCTCGAACAGTCAGCGCTTATGTGTATACGTCTTGTGGTGTGCATGAATCTACAACTGACGTGGTGTTTGGTGGACATAGCATGATCGCAGAGAATGGTAATATTTTAAAAGAGTCTAAAAGATTCGATCGTGGTACACAGATAATTTATGCGGATGTTGATATTAAACATTTGCACACTGATCGTATGCGGACAACTTCATTTGGAGAATCGGTGCATGAAATGCCAAACAAAAAGTTCCGGTTTGTTAATTTTAATCTTGAGGTCAAAGAAGCTTCAGCCCTGGAGCGTTTTGTGGACCCGAGGCCATTTATTCCCAGTAATCCATTAACTCTCGATAGAAGGATGGAAGAAATTTTTTCGATTCAATCTGCTGGTTTGGCGAAAAGGCTTGAGTATATTGGTACAGACAAGGTAATGCTCGGCCTTTCGGGCGGGCTTGATTCAACGCTTGCTTTACTAGTTGCAGTAAATACATTTAATATCTTGGGATTGCCTCTCAATAATATTAAGTGTTTTACAATGCCCGGCTTTGCGACCTCTAAAAGAACAAAGGGCAATGCTTGGAAGTTGGCCGAGACGCTTGGGGTGTCTATTGAAGAGATTGATATTACAGCAGGGGCCACGCAACATTTGAAGGATCTAGGCCACGACTTAAAGACTCAGGATCTAACTTTTGAAAACACGCAGGCCAGATACAGGACGATGATTCTTTTGGACAAGGCTAACCAGCTTAGGGGCTTGGTTATAGGTACGGGTGATCTTTCAGAGCTGGCACTTGGTTGGTGCACGTTTAATGGCGATCATATTTCGCAGTACGGTGTTAATGCCGGAATTCCAAAAACGTTGGTCAAATATCTTGTCGATTGGGTTAGTAAAAAGCCGGAGTTCAAAAATGCCAAAGATGTGTTAGTAGATGTTTTGGACACTCCTGTATCACCAGAACTTACAGTTGCTAAGAAGGGACAGATTAGCCAGGTTACAGAAGATATCGTTGGACCGTATGAGCTACACGACTTTTTCTTATATCACTTCTTACGATGGGGAAGTTCACCAAAAAAGATTTTCTACTTGGCTCTCAAGGCAAAGTTTAGTAAGGACTATAGTAGAGAGACGATTAGGAAGTGGCTTAAACTTTTTGTAAGTCGATTTTTCAATAATCAGTGGAAGCGTTCTGTAATGCCTGATGGGCCTAAGGTTGGATCTGTCGCGCTTTCTCCGAGGGGGGATTGGAGAATGCCTTCTGATGCTGAAGTTAATATGTGGCTTAAGGAGATTGAAGAAATAAAATAATTATATGGATAAAAAAGAATTTTTCCAAAAAATATGGTCAGAGTGGCTTACGGTAGACACAGTAATATTTACTGTTGATCAAGGCGATCTCAAGGTTTTACTTACGAAGCGTTCGAATGATCCTTTTCGGGGAATGTGGGCTTTGCCTGGTGGTTTTCTCCAAAAGAATGAACAGCTTGGAGTGGCGGCGGCGAGAGTTTTGAAAGAGAAAACGGATGTAAAAAATATCTACCTCGAACAACTTTATACGTTCGACAAAAAAGGCCGTGATCCGAGAGGCGATGTAATAACTGTTAGTTATGTTGCACTCGCGCCAATTGAAGGTTTGAAATCAGTGGATTTAAATATAAACGAAGTTCAGCTATTTTCTGTCGATAAATTACCAAAACTGGCTTTTGACCACAAAGAGATCATTGAATATGCGAAAGTCAGGCTGCAATACAAGCTCGAATATACAAACGTAGTTTACTCCTTACTTCCAAAAGAATTTACATTGAGTCAGCTGCAGGCGGTATACGAGGCAATCTTCGGTAAAGGGCTTGATAAAAGAAATTTCCTTAAAAAATACTTATCTCTGGGCTTTTTGAAATCGACAGAAAAGTTATTTGTTGGAGGACGACAGCGTCCAGCAAAGCTTTACCAGTTTACTTCTAGGAAGCCGACCTCGCTTAAAAAGTTTTTTTAGCAAAATCTTCATTGTAAAGGGCAAAATAAAAGCCAGCCGTGAGTGGCTGGGCTACGTTTAGATATTCTAGATGAAGAACGAAAGAATCCAAGTAAAGATGGCGAAGCCAATGAAGAGCTCTCCGAAGAAGACGCTAACAAAGGCACATGGCCAGAAGGACGCGTGAGCTACGACATGGGTCATGTGGAATGACCAAAAATCGAGACAGTATTGCAGACAGGAACCACCAACAAATAGGTTGAAGGCAACAGCGGCCAGGAGAATAAACAACCAAAAGAAGACACCAAGCAGACCCTCAAGATCTCTCATTTTTCTCCCTCCTTTGGGGTAGAAAATCAATGATCAAATATATGCCAAGAGTATAAACTTGATATATGATTTTGTCAATCACAAAAATCTTTGACATGGCCGCTAATGTACTATATAATATAAAAAGATAAGAGGGTCATTGAGTTTTTTAAAATATCTAGTAAATAAAGGATAGTTTGGCGAGTAGCCAAGCGAAGAGGTGAAAATGTTGAAGAGATTTTTTGTTTTGGTTGATGTTGCACTCATGTTCTTCGTGGCGCTAACCGTACATCGTGGTAAGCGTAAGGCGCTGATCGTGGTGGACTTCCAGAACGATTTTGCTGACCCGAACGGGTCACTATCGGTCGCTGGAGCACTCACAATCCTTTGGGTGATCAATCTGATTATCTGGATTTCTGAGCAACTCGGTTGGTTGATCATCTTTACACGGGATGCACATCCAGAGAAGACCTCGCATTTCAAGTGCGATGAGAATCCGGATGGATGGCCGGTGCACTGTGTCTTCGGCACGTGGGGTTACGAGTTTTATGCTCGTCTCTATGTTCCTAATTCGGCCTTTCAGGTCTTTAAGGGACGCAAGGCTGGAGAGAATGCTTACTCTGGTTTCGATGGCACAACTGAGCTTGGCCATCACACGACACTAGACCTGCTTGAGAGGTATCAGACTGAGGTTGTGTATGTCTGTGGCCTCGCTCTCGACTACTGTGTTAAGGCGACGTGCCTCAGCTCGGTAGTCAAGAGATTCATCACCTACCTCGTGAGTTTCGCAACTTGCGCGGTCAACATTAAGCCTGACGACGGTGCTAAAGCTCTCGCAGAGCTTAAGGCTGCCGGAGTCAAGAAAATCTGAAGGAGGAATCTTAGATGAACACCATAAGCTGGTTTTTTTTCAGGCTTTGGGAGTTTTGGCAAGGTGTTAGGTTCTACGAGCCGGGGACGATCAAATCGCTTCTCGAGGTCGATCTTTACAAGTTGACCATGCTCCAAAGTGTTTGGAAGCGTTATCGAGACACCGAAATCACTTTCGCGTTCAAAAACAGAACGAAGAAGGTGAAGCTGCCCCGCTACATTAATGAAGATAAGTTGCGGTCGAGGCTTGATCACGTCATGACTCTGCGTTTCCGCTTTTGGGAGATCGAATATTTGCGAAGCCTCGGGCTCTTTTCTGGAGAGTTTCTGAGTTTCCTAAGCACGCTTCGTCTTGCCAACTATAAGCTGGTCAATACGGGAGATAACTTTGAGATCTCTGTGGCTGGTAAGTGGGTGGAAGTTACTCTTTGGGAAACGCTTCTGTTGTCGATTGTAAACGAGATGTACTACGAGGGTCTCATGGCTGAGCGTGGTATAAGTCGCGCCGAGGCCTGGGTCAACGGCAAGAGACGTCTCGAAGCAAAGGTCGCGGATATAAAGTACTTCGGTCTTGGTGACATCATTGAATTCGGTAATCGCAGAGCCTTCTCGCGGCGCTGGCAGGACTATGTTGTGTGGTATATGTTGACATATGCTCCGGAGTGTCTTGTGGGAACGTCAAACGTCTTTTTGGCCATGAAATATGGCTTGAAGCCGATCGGTACGTTTGCTCATGAGATGTTTATGGGCGTGTATGGAATTCATCGGGCTAAGGGTTCGAAGCATCCAGCGCATGATTCGCAGAGGGAAGTGCTTGAGGTTTGGTGGACCGATTATGGGCAGAAGCTCTCGATCGCGCTCACCGACAACTACGGCAGCAAATTCTTCTTCGATAATCTCTCTCGCATGATGGCTAAGGACTATCGAGGACTCAGACATGACTCCGGTGATCCATTCAAGTTCGGTGAAGACGCTATTCGATTCTACGAGAAGATGCTCATCGATCCAAAAGAGAAGATCCTAGTTTTCTCTGATGGCCTTGACCTCAACACGATTCGCGAGCTCACCCGGTGCTTTAAGGGCCGGATCGGTCTTACCTTCGGTTGGGGCACCAACCTCACTAACGATATGGGCTTCGAAGCTCTGTCGATGGTTGCTAAACTGGTACGATCTTCGGGATTTGGCACGGTAAAGCTCTCCGATAATCTCGCAAAGGCAACAGGAGAACCAGAAGACATTGAGAGTGTCGTTGCGGAGGTCGGTTACAACAATACTGATACTCAAGAGTGTAGATACTAGGTATTCAATATGACCCGCTCCGATCTGCATCGGAGCGGTTTTTTCTTGCAATTCTTGCGAATTCATATATAGTGTACATATAACATTAAGTGAGATCTTTTAAAGGAGGAAAAATGAAAAAGAGCAAAATGACAGTTGTATATTATAGGGAGAAGGCGCCGGTATCTTTCAAGAAAGCGATCTTTTTGGCAGGGCCTACGCCGCGTACTAAGGAAGAGACTAGATACTCTTGGAGGCCGAAGGCATTACGAGTTCTCGAAGAAGAAGGATATGACGGCGTCGTGTTTGTACCTGAATACAGAGACGTAAGTGACTTTCCGTATCCTGACTTCGGGTACAAAGACACCATCAAGTGGGAGCATGATAGTATCGAGATGTCGGACGCAATTCTTTTTTGGGTTCCGCGCGACATCAAAAATCTCCCGGGATTTACAACTAACATTGAATTTGGTTGGCAACTTCAGACTGGTCGCGTGGTGTTTGGTGCTCCGGCCAAGGCGCCAAAGATGGATTACCTGCGATATATGTGTGACCGATTTAAAGTTAAGTCTAGGAAAACTCTTCAAGCAACTATACGCGAAACCCTAAGGCATGTGGGCGAAGGGGTATTGCGTGAGGATGGAGAAAGAAACGTTCCGCTTCATATTTGGAATACAGCAGCATTTCAGGCCTGGTATAAATCACAAAAAAGTGTTGGCAATAGGCTTGATGGTGCTCAGCTCACATTTCAGGTTAGTAAGAAAAAGCGCGTGGTTGTGTGGGGTCTAGCGACAAAGATGTTTGTCGCCGCGGAAAATCGCCACAAGTGGAATGAGGGTGTCTTTGCCAGACCAGATTTGTCGTCAGTTGTGATCTATAAGCCTGCTAAAGATATTTTGGATTCGCAGGTTGTGTTTGTGAAGGAATATCGGCAAGCTGTTAGAAATTCAGAGTGTTACGTTTGGGATCTTCCTGGTGGTTCAGCCCCTGACTTCGGCACAGACTATCTTGAGACGGCTGATGACGAGGTGTTCGAAGAGACCGGATTTAGGCCAGGCAAGAAGAGATTTAAATCTCATGGCTCTAGACAGGTAGCTTCAACACTTTCTTCACACCATGTTCATTTATACTCTTTTGAAATAACAGGCAAGGAACTTCGATACTTTAAGTCTCAAAAAGGCAAGATTCATGGGGCTGATCCAGAAAATGAGACTGGAGAAAGAGTGTATATAGAGATAAAAACAGTGCGGGAAATACTGGCAGGTGACGTAGTTGACTGGGGAACTGTTGGGGAGATTATGAAGGTGTTACATACTTCTCTCGGGCGATGATATAATAGTTGTGAAAGTTTTTGAGAATCAGGGCGCGTATCTCGTGAGAGGTTCGCGCCATTTCTATAATTTTAATATGGTAAATAAAAAAGCTGAAAAAAAGGTAGTTATCTATGGTGGCGCTTTTAATCCACCTCACATCGGCCATGCCGCGGCAATTGAGAATATCATAAGGCTTTTCCCTTGTGACGAAGTTTGGGTCATGCCTTCGGCTGATAGACACGATAAAGCAATTTCTGTAAATGGCGAGCATAGACTTAAGATGCTGCAGATTATGATAGATAAGGTTTTTCCAGACTCTGAAATACCAATTATTGTTTCGGATATGGAGATAAAGAGAGGCGTGTCGACAACCACTTACGAAACCCAAGAAATCAATTTTACTTCTCGACAAACAAGTTGCCGATATCGATGTATCGAGCACCTTTGTACGTAGACTTTTAACTCGCGGTTACTCTGGAATGCCCTATATTACAAGGTCTGTGGCAGAATACATAAAAGAAAATAAGCTTTACAAACTTAGTCATTGACTTAATATACATATTGTGGTAGTTTGCCAATGAAACTGGTACGTTGAAATTGGTCGCTAAAGTCTACTTTTGTGTAGACGAAGGAGGAGTTGGCATGGATTTTGACGATTGTCTTGAGATCGCCGGTCGAGTGGGGAAAGGGATTGCTGAATGGGCTTATCTTGGTATTCGTAAGGGCGCTTTCAAGTTGCAGAAGCCGTTCGTTGATGATGGCATCAGAAAGAGGTTCGATACACTCGTCAGCCTTCCTCTTGTGGAGCTTTCTAGTGCAGACAATATAATTGACACTGATCTTGATCCGAACTATTTTACTCCCGAAAAGGTGTTTCGCCCTGGCTGCGGAAAGTGTGAGGCTGAAGTTTTGGGTCGGACACTTATTTTGACCTCGATTAAAAATGGCAAATGGCATGCTGTGCCATGGCCCGTGCTTGCTCTTGCCCATCATGGTGGCGGGAGCGAAAATCTGTGGTCTTGGATGGCTTCCTCACTTAGTTGGAGTAGAACGAAGCAAAATGTAGAAAATCTTGCCACGGTGTCGCGAGTTAAGCAGTCGGAGGAAACATACGAAATTTTAAATTTTGACGGGCAGGAATGGAGAGGTGTAAGTTATGAGCTGAACGGTCTCCACCACTACATGCCGATCGGCATTGATGTCTTGATCGATGCCAAATTGGTAACAGTCGTTCGAGATAGTAACGGTGTGGACCTAATTGTTCCAACAACGGAACTACTGAGACGAGCCAAGAGTTCGGCCGAGCTCAATAACAGATAAATGTCTGGCCCGAATGGTTATTAACCATTCGGGCCTTTATTTTTAAGGAAAAGATATTATCGAATGTTTTATACAAATAGAAAGCCCTCCGAGGGTTCGGAGGGCGAGAGAGAGTATTCTTTGAGTTTTTCTTATCTTCTTAGACGATTGTCAAAGAACTATGGAAAGAACATTTTAAGGTGTAGATCAGCGTGTTGGGGATCTGTGCTTAAATAAGCAATGTTATCTTTCGATTTTGCTCAATTATTATACAGAGCGGATCGAGAAGATTGTTGATGGTCCCAAACTACTTTTGATTTTTACCAATCAGACCTTTTTTACAATGTGCGTTGGATTAATTTAATAGGAAGTTTGAGTGATTCTTTGTATTGAAGACTCCTATTAATTTAAACGCAAGTTGTTTCTGAAACTATTATATCAGAGAATTATTTTGACAAAATGTAAAATTGTGGATAACTATTTTTGTGTTACAATGAGCCAATGTTTGAAGGTTGGTTTGGTAAAAAAAAGAAAGAAGAACAGACGGAAGATCCTTTGGCTTTTAAGAAGGAGGGCTGGGAGGCTTTTAATGAACTTTCTCCGAAGTGGCAGGAAAAGGTTATGAACCTTTTGCAACCAGCTCGTGCCAAATATTTTAATGCTGATCAAAAGCTACACGAGCCTGAATATTATCAAATTATGGAAGATGTCGTATATACCGCCGCGATATTGGAAAAGCAAGAAAGGGATGCGAGAAGTAGAATAAAAAAGATTGCAGACGAGATTGTGAGACAAACAAGGAGGAATATAATCCCCATTGGGCTATCAATAATATTGGCAGGCGGTTTGTCTATACGTTCAGATCTTATCGAAGCCGAGGGCAGGGTATTTTTGACTGATGCTGAGGCCAAGCAGTATAGAAAGATTGATGATAAAGCTTTTGCTTGGGATAAGTTACGAATTGCAAAAACGGGTAAAACCGCCGCAGAGATGCCTGTAATAAAGGTTGAAAGTCGGTTGACACCTATTGAAGTTTTAGGGTTTGAGAAATTTGATATACCAGGCGCTGTTATTAAAAAGATTGTTGAGGAAACCCTTCCAAGTTCTATTTCGTTCAATGTACGTAAAATTACATATGTAGACAGGAGCATACCTATGCCAGAATCCTATGGTAAAAAGGTGACTCGTGTTCGGGCCGCACATTTTGATGGTGCGGAGGGTGAACTTTTGGTTTCACGCGGGGCCAAGGGCTTCCCTGAATGGTGGTTTGTTAATAGCATCATAATTCACGAGTTGGGCCATGCGAGCGACTGGCATGAAAACGGTTCCTTGAGTATTGAAGAAAAATTACAACTCCTGCAAGAGATTTCAACTCGAGTAAAATCCCCCGATCGTTATATTAGTAGTTATGTTGAGGCAATTGAGAATGAAGATAAATCGTTGGAGTGGAAGGAGAAAACAATTGAGTACTTTGCGGAAATTGTTTGTGCCTACCTATCAGATGAATATGTAAAATTACCTGGGGCTGATCGAAAGATTGTTTGGGACCTGATAAAAAAGTTTGACCCAAAATTTGATCGGGAGGCTGCTCTAGTTAAAAGGAGAGCTATTGTGAATAGGCTAATGGAATCATATTTTGTAGAAAAGTGATGGAAAAGATCATAGGAATTTTTAATAAAGAGTTTGTACCAGTTGCTTTTTTAAGATTGGTTGGGGATCAAATTATCTCAGATTTTATTGATCTAGGAACGAACGATAGCATTCAGGATGTTTTAGACGGAATTCAGTCAACAAATAATGGAGTGCTAAGCATGAGAAGAGAGAATTGGGACGTTGCTGGAGGTAGTATCGATATTTTTATGGAAGAAGTTTTGCCCTCTGATAAAAATTATGTTTACGCCGTAGCTGAGCGTTTTGGTAATGTTGGGTTTATGGCTGCTGTTATTTACAAGGACTTACAAAATCTATTTATTGAACTTGGTAAAAAAGTTTTGTCACCTGAAGAAAAAAATGATTTATGGTCGCAGATGATTAATATTGATGAGACTAGCGCGAAGGGTTTACTGGCATTTATTGTGCAGATAAAACCACTCGTAGATAAATTGGAGGGTATTGATAAGAAATGGGACGACTTTGTACACAAAAAGCAGATTGAAATTAGGAAGGCTTCGAGATAAGATTTTAAAATGCCTGAAAAAATAAAAATGGTGACTGAGGGTGTTGAAAGCGAGACCGGCATAGAGGAGCTCAGCACAAAGTGGCGCAAAAAAGTTGATGCCGCGCTCCAAGTTGAGCGGGCGCTTTTTAAACAGCGGGACGGTAAATTACCGGAGAGTTATTATGAACAAGAGAGAAAGTTGGTTGAAGCGGCTAAGGAGGCGGAAGCAGATGAACGAGGTATTGTAAGCGGTATTAAGGACAAGATTAGTAGAGTGGGATCGAAGGCGGTCAGCGCAGGTTCGGCAGTTCTTGGGGTGGTTGGAATTCCTGTAAGTTTTGTTGGAGAGAGCGTTGGCAACGTTGGCATGGGCATGGTCAAAGGCGTTGGTGATATCGCGAGTAGGGGTGGAATTAAGTCTCGAATTTTGTTGGCCCTTTCGATGTCGATGGCGCTCAACACCGGTTATGATCGATTAATGTTAAAAGAGCCGGCTCAACTTAGCGCGTGGTCACAAGATGATGGTTCGCCGTTTGACGGTCTCGCCCATGCTGGTGAGTACAAGCGTCTCAAAGATGCCGATAAAGAAATGCGTTCTAGACAAGGTGAGGCTATGACCACTGAACCAGTTCTCGATAATTTGGATCATTTTGACATTCGAACAAAGGTTATGAGGGACATTATTAAGGAAACCTTACCGAAGAATTGTATTGCGGGAGTAAAGATAATTGGTTTCGATCCGGTAGTTACGACAATATCTTCTGAAACTCATGGATTTGCAGGTATGGAATGGGCACATCTTGAGCGCGATGGTGGTGGGCTCTTTTTTACTGGAGGATGTAAAGATCAGCTAAATTCTGATCTTGCCAAAATTCTTACTCACGAGATTGGTCACTCTAACGATTGGGTTTCAAGCACAAAATTAAGCGTTGAGGACAAAATTATTTTGTTAGACATGGTGGCTAGCCGTTTGGCTAGCTCGGATAGATACAAAAGTAGTTACGTGGAATCTATAAATAGTCAAAGTCCGAAAGTTGAGGCGTCTTTAAAATCAGAGGAATATTTTGCGGAAATTTTTGCAGCGTATCTTTCGGATGATTATATTAAGCTGCCTGATAGTGATAAAAAGGTGGTAAAATGGTTAATCAGTAAGCTCGATCCGGACTTTGATCGAGTGGCCGCACTAGCAAGAAGAAGTGAGCTTATTGGGTTATGCGATCAAGACGTAATGGCCAAGCTAAGGTCTCAATTTGGAAACAGGCTCGTGAGTACTCTTAAAAAATACAATCTATAACTTAAATACATGTCAAAAGTAATTGGAGTTTTTCAAGAAGATACATCACCAATTGCCTTCATTAGTACAGAAGGAGGGAAAATATCTATTGAGGCAGTGAGTGGAGCTGATACCAAAGTTGTTGAAGCTCTCAACGAAGAGTTTACAGATTCTGAAAATGGCGCGTTGCCGATTCGTACAGAGGTTGTTGGTAAAAAAGGAGAAGTTGTTATTGGCAACAGGTTGGTCAAGCCAAACGAATCAGACTATGTTGATGCATTATCGGAGGCCGTGCACTCTGTCGCCGGTTTGCTGACCGCGCAAGTTTTTGGCGAAGCCAAACAAATATTGATTGACTTAAGCAAAAGCGGCTTGCCACAAGCTGAGAAGGATAAGATTTTTGCTAACTTGATTAATATGTCTGAAGAAGATTTGGCGGAGGTCGTTCAAGCTCATCAAGAAATTTTGAAAATGGGCGAAAGGTATCAAAAGATAAACTCAGAGTGGGAAAAGACGATAACCAACATCAAGAAACAGAAGTAGGTGTCGGTAAATAACTTGTTTGTCCGCTCACGGTCATGAGGGAAATTCGCTACCAAATCAAATTATTTACCAACTTAATGTCGGACTCACTTATTTCCCGAGTGGAATTTTTTGTGAACGTTACCTAGCTCCTTATCTGTGACATGGGTGTAAATTTGAGTTGTAGAGATGTTTGCATGACCGAGCATTACTTGTACGGATCGGATATCTGCGCCGTTTCGTAGCAAGTCTGTGGCAAAACTGTGACGAATCACATGCGGCGTTGCTTTTTTAGAAATTCCAGCTTTCCTGGCGTAATATGCCACAACTCTTTCTATTGACCTGGGTGTTAATCTTTGGGATTCGCTTTTTTTGCCGCCGAGTTGCATAAACATTGCCTCTTCGTGATCATCTCTTCTGTCTAAATATTTTTTTAGCATTTCTTTGGCTTGACCTGACATGAAGACAACTCGTACTTTTCCTCCTTTTCCTCTAATCGAGAACTCATCATGGGATGGGTCAATACTGTCACGATTGAGCGAACAAAGTTCCGAAACTCGGAGGCCGGTCGAAAATAGTAGTTCCAAGATAGCCTTGTCTCGTAGGCCTTTTATCTCCTCCGTCACTGGCGATTCGATAAGTCTCTTAAGCTCTATGTCTGTTATTAAGTCTAGGTCTCTCTGAGATATTTTGGCCAAGTCTATTTGATCTGGTGATAAAGAATCAATTTTTCTCCGTAATAAATATTTTAAAAACATTCGAAGAGCGATCAAATAGTAGTTTTGAGTTTTACGGCTCAGATTTTCTTGAATTCCAACTGTTTTTTGTTCGTTCGATTGTCGATTGAGCCATAATCTATATTTTCGCAACTCTTCCTCGGTAATATTTTTTGGATCTGTGATTCCAGTAAATTTAAAAAACCTTTTCAGATATCTATCATAGTTCTCGACGGTCTTTAGACTTCGCCCCTTCTCAATCTCAAGATGTTCGAGAAATTGTTGCTTAAGTTCAGCAATATTGTGCGACATGTAGATATTGTAGCACGGAATATTGAGGCAGGAAAACAATATATATTCGCTCGAGCATATCATTCTCAGACCTCGCATTAGGGTTTTCCAGCGAAAACCCTCTGCTCTTCTCGCCAAGCCGCCCCGATTGTGATCGGGGACCATGCCGGCTTGTCTCCGAAAGGGTCTTCTAACGATATGCCACTCGCTCCTATTATAACTTTCATTTGTGATTTTTATAAAAAAAAGACCCCCGTTCCAATTTCTTGGTTCGGGGGTTTACCTTAGATACTTTCGACTTCGATGGCCTCGAACTTGAACTTCGTTTCGTGGTCACCAGTCTGTTTTGGCTCGACAAGCTCCTTGAATTGGACGGTCTTGCCTGGGACGAGCCATCGCTGCACGGGGTAGGGGGCAACCTGAGTCCAGTGGGCTCGGGCGACTCCATACTTCGTGTTGATCGCTCCGAGGCCGAGTGCGAAGTTCCACCAGAGCACCGTGCCCTGCTTCTCTTCCCTCTCACGCTTGCGAGGCTCGATCTCATCGAGACCAAGCACGTCCGTGTACTCCGGTAGGTCGTTGACCTTGGTG
>JACQCW010000055.1 GCA_016201425.1 Candidatus Vogelbacteria bacterium
AGTGGTACGGGGTCCGGAACTGGTTCTGGAACCGGAGGAACTGGTAGCGGTACTGGAGGTAGTGGGACAGGAGCAGGAACGGGTGGCACTGGTGGAACGGGAAGTGGTACGGGGTCCGGAACTGGTTCTGGAACCGGAGGAACTGGTAGCGGTACTGGAGGTAGTGGGACAGGCGGCGGAGGCGGTTTTTTTGTAGGAGTAGCTCAGACGATTCAATCCTTATCTCAGAGTGTGTCTAACGTTATACAAAATATTTCATTTGGAACTAAAATTGTAACCAAGAGTGTGGTGGCCGCATCTAAGGTGGTTGTTCAACAAACTAGTCGAATAGTTAAGAGTCCTGTGGGTCAGGTCACGGCGAAGATTGTCGAACCGGTGGGAGCACTATCAGGTGGTATTGCGATTGGTTCGCAGGTTCTGATTTCTACCACTACAGTTACTTCGTTATCGGATATTTACTTACTTATTGTTAGAACTCTGGGGATTATATTTGGATTATTTAGGAAGAGGAGAAGGCCCTGGGGGACTGCGTACGATTCAGTTACCAAAAGACCTCTTGACCCTGCATATATCGTAATTCAGAAAGATTCCGGAGACGAGGTGGCTGATGCCATTACGGATCTTGATGGGCGGTTTGGGTTTTATGTTCCGGCCGGCAAATATTCCCTAAATGCATCAAAAACCAATTATGAATTTCCCTCAAAGACACTAGTAGGGAAAACGAAAGATGAGCTTTATGAAAATATTTATCATGGCGATGTTGTTGAAAACAGGGAGGGCGAGGTTGTGATGAGAAACATTCCTCTTGATCCTGTTAATTTCGACTGGAATGAATTTGAGAAGAATAAACAAAAACTGTTCAGGTTATATTCTGACAAGGAAAAAAGATGGAAAAAAGCTTTTGACTTAATCTATAAGGTGGGCTTTTTCGGGTCTCTTCTTGCTGCTATATTTGATGCTAGTTATTTTAACTATTTTTTTTGCTTTATATATTTCATAATTATTGTCTATCAAACATTTTTCATATCAAAACGTACTGCCGTTAATCTTAAGTACGCTAAAAATGGCGAACCCATACCTTTTTCAATTATCAGACTTTTCTCGGCCCAAGTTAATAATGAGATTAAATCAGTTGTGACCGATCAATTGGGTAGGTTTTATTTTTTGGTTGGTGTTGGCAAATACTATCTTACTGTCGACCTTAAACTACCAGATGCTTCATACAAGAGGATTTATCAATCGCCTGTTATGGATCTTTCTCGGGGTATTATTGAAAATGATATTTTGGTTCCTGGCGATTCGGGCGATTATGCACCTCGACAAGTATTGGATTTGATCGCGGCTCGGTCAAGTAATCTGCCGATGGTTGAATCAGCTGCACAATTGCCGGCTGTCGAACTACCAAAAGGCTTACCGGCAGTATTACCAGAACCAAGTTTGCCTACCAATGTCGAAAAGTAAAATCATAATCGTTTCTATTGTTTTTTGGTTATTAGCCCCAGTAGGCCTATTTGCCTTTGAAATAAGCACCTTTTCTGATGTTAAGGTAACGGGTGACGTGCTCCTTCGTCCGGCGAAGGTGGAGATGAGTGTGGGTCGCGGGACCAGTAATATAAGATTTTTGGATGTCCTGAATAGAACAGGTAAGGATGAGATTTTTAATGTTGATGTTGAAGATTTTTCCTCAGAAAATGATTCGAACGGTATTTCCTTAAATAATACAGTAAACGGTTTAGATAGTTCTTTAAAAAAATATATAACAGCTTCAACAAGTCGTTTTGTTTTATCACACGGACAGCAGGCACATATTCCAATTATGATAAATATTCCTCAAAACATTTTGTCCGGGGGATTATATGGCGTTGTTTTAGTATCTGGAAGGCCTTTAAGTAATGTGGTTGGTGCCGCGAATTTTGTGACAAGAATGGGATCTCTTTTTTTTGTAAAAATTAATGGAGCGGTTAAACAATCTGGTCGGCTCGAGTCTTTCACCTTTTATGATAAAAAATTTGGAATTCAATTCGAAAATAGTGGGGATATCTACTTAAATCCATACGGTATAATTAATATGTACGAATACTATTCCCATAAGCTTGTTAAAAAAATCGCTATCGATCCATGGTTTGTTTTGCCACGATCCACACGAACGAGATACATTTCAATTGATAATTTGACTCCCGGAAAGTACATCGCTGAGATTACTTTAAACAGAGGTTATGAAAATTTGCTAGATAATGATTTTGTGAGTTTTGAAGTTCGAGATAATACGATTTTTCGTGGGTGGCTGCCAGAAATAATTTTAGTCACGGTGGTTTTAATGGTTTTATTTTTATATGTTTGGAAAAAAGTTTAATTTTACATTTTTATTTCTGTTTCTGTTTTTAAATACTGCTCATGCCTACGTGGCTAGTAGTACTAACTACAAAATAGATTCTGATATCGTATCGATTGGTGGTACATTGTCCACTTCAACGAATTATGATTTACAGAGTAGTCTGTCGACGATGAGCGAAGAGGCGGCCACTAGCTCATCATTTTCAATAAAATCTGGTTATCTCCAGATGGCGAGTCCATACATAGCAGTGTCGGCCCCCGGGAATGTTGCTATGGACAAACCAATTTATACCTCTGGTGGTGGTCACAGTACGGGTTCTACATCATGGACGGTAACGACCGATAGTTCTGGGGGATATAGTTTGTCTATTAAGGCTAGTACTGATCCGGCGTTGACTTCGTCAAATGATAAAATCCAAAATCTTTCGACCAATAATGGAGTGCCAGTTTTTAACTTGAATATCGGAGATGGGGGGGAGGCTTTTAGTTTTACACCAGAAGGTCCTGATTTAACTACTACATATTTAGATGATACAGCATCAGCCTGCGGAGTAGTTAACGGAGCTGACACTGTAGATAGATGTTGGGATTTTATTGCAACGACTAATAAAATGATTGCCCGAAGAAATTCGTCGAATCATCCAAGCGGTACAACAACTACTGTTAAATTTCGTACGGATGTTGGCAGTTTGGTTCCATCTAAGAAGGCTGGAACTTATTCTGCAACAATTACTGTCACGGTATTGGCACTTTAGAACTTTATCCACTAACAAGAGGGCTGAATTGATGGTAAAATTTAAAGCAGTAATGGAATATTTTAATGCGATCCGTCTTTTAGTTGGAAGAATTTTTATGAGGCCGAAGTTGATTAGCTGGAGGCTGGTTATTTTGGTTTTTTTACTTTTGCCAACATTTTCTTACGCTGATAGTTCTAATTTTACAAAGCAAATAAGTTACCAGGGTAAGTTAACTGATGCCACAGGAGTTACTGTTGCAGATGGTAAATACAATATTGAGTTTAACCTATATAATACATCGACTGGCGGCGCTACACTCTGGACCAATACTCTTATTCAGACCGATCGGGTTCAAGTAACTAATGGTTTGTTTTCTGTGATGCTTGGTGCGACGTCGACGAGTCTTACATCAATTGACTTCAATCAGCCACTATATCTATCTATTAAGATTGGAGGAGTTACGGACGTGCCAGTTTGGGATGGAGAGATGACACCAAGGAAAACTTTAGGTACCGTTCCATACGCTTTCAATGCTGACGCTATTGATGGTTTAGACTCTACTGCCTTTGTTCGTACTGACGCCACTAGTACTGTGGCAACATCATCAACAGATACGCTTTTAACCCTGAATCAATTGGGTACCGGCGACGTTTTTGATGCACAAGGCAGCGGTTCTACTTTTTTGATAGTCACAAATGCAGGAGACATTGGTATTGGCACCACTAGTCCACTCGCCAATCTATCCATTCAAGGTTCAAATTCAAATTCAACAGTGCTAGCTGGTCAATGGGTAACTAATTCAAACTATGGCTTTCTTTCCTTGAATGGTAATAATGCCTCAGGAGCAAATTTTTTGAGTAGTCTTACTGATCATAATTTAGTTATCAATAGGCCAGCTGGAGCGAAGATTTTATTTACAGAAAATAATGGTCTTGGACAGATGATAATCGATACTGGTGGTAACATTGGTATCGGTACGACTTCTCCATACACGAGGCTTTCTGTAGTTGGCGGGGTGGTTGCCACAAACTTTACAGCCACATCATCAACTGCTGTAAGTACAATTAATGGACCAATAGTGTTAGCTTCGGCCGTTCAGCTTTCTGTTTTGGGTTCTGGGTCTATACCATTTGCTACTACGGTTCTAGGTGTGCCGGGTATAATTAATCAAGACAATGGAAACTTCCATTGGGATTTTGTGAATCAACGTCTCGGCATCGGAACGTCTACTCCGTGGGCACGGCTCTCTGTGGCTGGTCCGTCAATCAACCTGACTAACTCACCAATATTTACAGTGAGTACATCAACAGCAGTTTCGACATCAACTGTATTTATTATAAATAGTAATGGTCTTGTTGGTATTGGAACCACGACCCCAGCCCATAAGCTAGAGGTTGAGAATGGTGCGTTGTGTGTCAGTACTTCAGCGGGAGATTGCGGTTCTGCGGCCAATACATCTGGTGATATCTACTACAATGCTGCACATGCAAATTACACGGATATTGCCGAAAAGTATCCTTCTTATGGTGCACTTGTGCCGGCTGAAATTGTCGCCTTGGACCTACATTCTATTGATAGCTCTGGAATTAAAAAACCTTACGTTAAACCGGCGCTCCAAGGTGATACTGCGGTGATAGGTGTTGTTTCTACAAAACCAGGACTTACTCTGGGTGATGCGTACGGTGGGTCTAATGACTATTCAATTGCCCTTTCCGGACGTGTTCCAGTTAAGGTTTCTATGGAGAGTGGGCCAATTGCCACTGGTGATAAAATTACTCTGTCTTCGGTCGCCGGTGTTGGTATGAAGGCTGAGGGGATTGTGGGAACTTTAGGTGTCGCACTGGAGTCCTATAACGGTGAACCTGATAAGAACAGCCAGATACTGGTTTTTGTCCAGAATAATTATAATGGATTGGTTGAGGCATTAAAAAATCCGATAAATCAAAAAAGTGGAGTGTCATTGTCGGATGTAGTCGACTACCTATCCAGACTTGGAGCTAAAATTTCGGACAGTATTGCGACTTTTAAGGATCTTTTGGCCGATACTGTTACTATTGGCAGTCCATCAAAAAGAGTCGGCATAACTATGTATGATGAAGAGAGCGGTGCGCCATACTGTTTATCGATCTCGGGCTACTACTCCAACTACAAATGAAGCCTCTTCTACGTCTGAGGTTATTTTATCAGATACAGCCATAACAACGCAGGTATCAAATTGATTTTACACTTATCCACAGTGTATTGAATTATTATTTACTGTTTATTTAATTTGTACTATAATTTGCATGTATGAAACTGAACAATTTTTTATCGGTACTTCTGGTGGTCGTAATTCTTTTTTCTTTTGCATATTTAGATAATGTTTTTGCAACCACAATTAACTACGGACTTTTGGGTAGTAATTATTCTGGTCAGTCTGCTGTTAGACGTTCAATTCCCTCGTTGGGTGCAGCCGGTTCGCTTCAGGCAACAATAAAGAATGGCGCAGTGGCGGCTCCATTCTTTGTTGCGACTAACAAACAGATTATAAATGGTTCTGATACGACATTATACCCGGATGCGCCGGACGCAGTTTCTAGCTTTCCTTATGCATCTACGACAGTATTGTGGGCAGATAAGTCTATTACGACTAAAGAAATTACGGCGGCCAGTTCATCCTTGGGTTATGCTTCCACCACGGCCCTTACAATTAGTAGTGGTAATCTCTATTTAGACAACTCAGGAAAATCTGCAATAATCAATATTGCTAACAGTATGGTGCTGGATACTAAATATGGAGGATTGGGGATGTCAATTGACCCTTCGAGTAACAGTTTGGATCAAATTAAAAATATACTTTTTTATGTTAATGGAAATGGTGCCCTCACAACTCTAAATATGGGTGACGGGATCGGAAAGGTGCTTGAGTCTAACGGAGACAGTCTTTCTTGGAAGACCGATGAGGTTGGTCGCGGTACTGCGACTGCACTTGACCAGGTTGTTACTCCTGATTCCAGTATTAATTCTATTCCGTATATTGTTAGTGATCCCAATACTGGACATTCAAAATTAACGACGTCTGCCAATTTTGTCC
>JACQCW010000056.1 GCA_016201425.1 Candidatus Vogelbacteria bacterium
ATTGTTGGGCTAGATTTAGGTATCAAACATGAGGGTCTTTTTACTGATATGGCGGTGACTGTTGGAATAGGAGAGGTCGATAAAAAAGCTAAGAGACTGATGGAAGTTACAAGTCAGGCGCTTGAATTCGGAATTTCGGTTGCCAAGGCTGGGGCAACGACTGGAGATATCGGTTATGCCATCGAATCGTTTGTAAGGCCATACAAATATGGAATAGTGCGCGAGCTTTCGGGACATGGGGTCGGACACAAGATCCATGAAGATCCATATGTTCCTAATTACGGCAAGCGGGGGGCTGGGACTAAATTAAAATCCGGGATGGTTCTAGCCCTTGAACCTATGATAAACGAAGGCAGTGACGATATAATCTTGGGTGATGATGACTTTACTTACAAGACTCGCGACGGATCGCGTAGTGCTCACTTCGAAAAAACAATTTTGATCACAGATGGTGAACCGGAGATTTTAACTCCGTAATTTATGAATAATTTCAGGGATAATGTTGCGTATATTGATGGGGCGAATCTTCATAATGCCGTAAAACAACTTGGTTGGAAGTTTGATTATCGCCGATTTAAAATTTGGCTTAGTGAAAAATATGGCGCCAAGCAGGCATACTTGTTTTTGGGTTTGATTCCCAAATACAAAGATCTTTACACTAAGTTACAGGAGTATGGTTTCACACTTGTTTTCAAGGAAGTAATCTATGACAATACCGGAAAGCCTAAGGGAAATTGTGATGCGGATATTGTGGTTTTGGCAATGCAAAATGCTTATAAAAATAAGTTTAATAAAGCAATTTTAGTGTCGAGTGATGGCGACTATGCATCACTCGTAAAATTCTTAAAAGAGAGGAACAAAATTTCCATTGTTTTGTCTCCGTATGAGACTAAAAAATGTTCTGTTTTGCTTAAAAGGACTGGAGTGAAAATATCATATGTCACTGATCAACAGAGCGTATTAGAGGAACAAAAAGAAAAAGCCCCCAATAAGGACGGAACCTCATCAGGGTCTCTTTCGTAAGAATATAATTATGTATAGCAAACTTGAGATGACAAGTCAATAACTCAACCGCATGAAAATTAATATAACAAAAAGGCAATATTGGGATTTAATGAGATCTGTTTATATCGCTGATTGGGTCTCTAACGCGATTTGTGGAGAAGATATGAAACAAGATGAAGGGGTTAAGTCAATTTGTGATTATATGTTTTCATTTGCGAAAGAGATGGGATACGAAGATTATGTTGAGTATGACGAAGAGATAAAGAAGTATTTTGCGACATGGGAACTAGACGACGACACCACTACAAGAGAATTAATCGAAAGATACGATGATCACACCTTTTGGGAAGAAATAAGTGAACAATTTGGCGAGCGTGACTTCCTGAGAATGTACACAAAAGAGGAAAGAGAAAAGATGACGGATGATGAACACTTTACTAGGTTGATGGAGTGTCAAATTCCGTGGGAGGAAGAGTTTGAGAAACGGGGAATTGATCGGTTAGATATTAAGAAAGATTAATTAATTGCCATAGTCGTTTGAGCATAGTATACTTGATCTAGGTTTATATATGCGTAGGTTTTGTTTGAAGTAGAAGGAGGTGTTGTGGTGATTGATAAGAATGGTAATCCGTCGGCAGACGTCCCGGTGGATGGAAGTATTGCGGTTTTTTTCCGCGCCAGGACCAAAATCAAAGATGTCGAAGATATCCTCAAGCAATCCGGTTGCCGACTAACTGTTTACTTTACTGTTGGTACGGATTTGTGTTGTCATGTAAATGTAGTTGTCGGATCTGAGGATGCGTTTGTGGTCAAGTTTCGCGCTATGCCCGAAGTTGTAAAATCCGACAGAATTTATCTTCAGGGATATCTATAGTTTGGAGTGTTTGCTCCCCATGACAAGGGGAGCCTTTTTATTGTCTAAATCAAATAAATAGTTTAGTATTTGTAAACAAACTAAATTTTTATTTATTCATTTTTTTAATTATCTTTATGTCACATCCAAAAGAAGAGAGGACGTTAATAATATTAAAACCCGATTGCGTTCAGAGGGGAATACTGGGAGAGATCATTCAAAGATTTGAAAAGAAGGGGTTAACGATTGCGGGTTTAAAGATGGTTCGACTTGATGACGCGTTACTTATTGGGCATTACTATGAACATAAAGATAAGCCATTTTTTGAAGCTGTTAAAAAGTTTATGAAGTCTTCACCCGTGGTCGTGATGGTTGTTACTGGTATTGAGGCGGTAAAAGCCGTAAGACTTATCGTTGGTGCAAGGAAAGGTTATGAGGCTGAAGCCGGAACGATTAGAGGCGACTTTTCTATGAGTGGGCAAATGACGATTGTTCACGCATCGGATTCTGTGGAGGCGGGGAAATCTGAGACCGAAAGGCTCTTCAAAGAGAGCGAAATTTTTGACTACAATCGCGCTGACTTCATGCATGTATATGGAGAGGATGAGTTGAGTTAAGTTATACACTTTTTTCTATTGAAACCAGGTCGGTAAGTTATATAATTTAAGTGAGGTTATTTGATATATTAAACTAGATATTTATGCAAGGGAGCTCCACTTTCGTTCCGCCTTGGCGTAGCGTCGAGGGCACCCACCTGGTTAAACACTAGGGCTTAATATCCTCAAATAACTTCGATAAAAATGCTGTCGTTTGAACCGACAGCTTTTTTATTGGTAAAAAAATTAACTATAGACTATAATACTTGAATAGACATGTCAGAAAATTTTACAAGGGTTAAAATTAATTTTTATGGCGGCGCAGGCAGTGTTACAGGCGCTAATTTTTTGTTGGAAGAAGATAATGGTATCAAAATATTATTTGATTGTGGATTAGTGCAGGGTGCTAAGGATGATCCAATTAATACAGGGGCATTTCCTTATGATCCATCTAAAATTGATTATTTGATTGTTAGTCACGCACATATTGACCACATTGGGCGAATTCCAAAATTAGTTAAGGAGGGTTTCCGGGGGCGGATTCTTTCGACTCCTCCAACGCGCGAGATTAGCGATATCATGCTTGTCGATAGTCTTGGTATCTTGGGTAAGGAAGCTAAATACAACAAAAGAGATCCAATCTATGATGAGGAAGATGTTAGATTGGCAATGACTTTTTGGGATGAGGGAATTCCGTATCACAAGACGTTCGACATGGGTAACTTCCGAGTGACCTTTAAAGATTCGGGTCATATCTTAGGTTCGACAATTACTGAACTTGTTTATAATGGCAAAAAGATTGTTTACACCGGAGATCTTGGTAATAGTCCGTCGGTTCTTCTTAAAGACACTGAGGTAATCACTGACGCTGATTACTTGATAATGGAAAGTGTATATGGTGACCGAAACCACGAATCACACAATGTGAGTCGTGATATGCTTGAGGATGCAATTGAAAATACTGTTAGAGCTAATGGTGTACTTATGATACCAGCATTTTCGATTGAGAAAACTCAAGAAATACTTTTCGAAATAAACAAGATGATGGAAGAAAGCAGAATCCCGTTGGTTAAAGTTTTTTTGGATTCGCCTCTTGCAATTAAAGTGACAGATATATACAAGAAGTATAAAAGTTATTTCAATGATTCAGCCATGAAAGAGTACGCCTTTCATCCTAACGATGGTATCTTTGCCTTCCCACAGCTTCTAAGAACCTTGACCACAGAAGAATCAATTGCGATTAAAAACTATTCCAATCCGAAGATTGTCATTGCTGGCTCTGGAATGTCTAATGGGGGAAGGATACTTCATCATGAGAAAAATTATTTACCAGACAAAAGAAGTACACTAATTTTGACAGGCTATCAGTCTGTAGGAACATTGGGTAGACTAATTCAAGAAGGTGCAAAAACAGTACGAATAATGGGGGAGGAGGTTCGTGTTAAGGCCAATGTTGTTTCGATCACTGGTTATTCAGGACATAAGGGGTCAGATGCTCTGCTAGATTTTGTATCTCATACGGCTGATAAAGTAAAAAAAGTTTTTGTGGTTTTGGGTGAACCGAAGTCGTCGCTTTTCTTGGTACAGAGAATAAGAGATAATCTTGCGATTGATGCATCGTCACCAAATTATGGAGATAGTTATTATTTAGATTGATTTAATTAATTTTATTCAAATGCCAGAAGGACTATTGAGAAGTTGCGAATTGGGTAACTGTGAAAAGCACGCACATCGTATCATTAAAATTGCTGTATCTGGATCTGCGGCGACTACCCATTTAACTGGGGAAGATTTAAGGATGTGTGAAGAGGTGGGAAGAGAGATTGCGCGTCAAGGTGCAACTATTGTAACGGGTGCCACAACCGGTGTTCCTATTTGGGCTGCCAAAGGCACCAAGCTTGAGGGCGGTGTTTCGGTTGGTTTATCTCCTGCCAATGGGGAGAAGGAGCACGTAGAACTCTATAAACTCCCTCTTGAGTATATGGATTTTATTATGTATACAGGATTCGGTTATGTGGGTAGAGATATTTTGATGACACGAACCGCAGATGCAATTATCATCGGTCCTGGTCGTATCGGCACCATACACGAATTTACCGTAGCCTTTGAAGATAAGAAGCCAATGGGTATTTTGCAAGGTCCTTGGGACACAGACAAAATTATAGCAGAGATCATAGAGAAAAGTCATAGAAAAGATGAACATAATATGATAGTTTTCGACTCCAATCCGAAGACTTTGGTTGAAAAGGTTATAAAATTTGTGCAGCAAAATAAAATTGATGAAATTGGCCATACTCCTATTAGAGAGTTCGATCCCAATTCACTTGGAGAACATGATGGCTTGTAATATTGCTTTTTTTGATCCTATATGTATAATGAGTCAAAGTTTTGAAAGACTACACAAGGGTAAATAATCAAATAAGAGCCTCTGAGGTTAGGGTTATTGACGAAGACGGCCAGAACCTGGGTGTTATGCAAACTGCCGACGCTGTTTCTCTTGCGCATCAAAAGGGTTCGGATTTGATTGAAATTTCACCAAACGCCGTACCTCCCATTGCAAAAATAATGGATTATGGTAAGTTTCAGTATCTGGAAAATAAAAAGGCTAAGGTCGCTAAGTCTAAGACCAAGCCCACTGAAACCAAATCTATCCAGGTTAAGATTGGTACTGGAGACCACGATCTTGAATTAAAGTCGCAAATGGCATCCAAGTTTTTGAAAGCAGGTCACAGGGTTAAAATAAATCTTTTTTTGAGGGGTAGGGCAAAATATATGCCACCAGATTTTCTTAAAGAGAGAATGCAGAGGATCTTAAAATTTATTACAGAGGAATACAAGATGGTTGAGTCTCCGAAGCCTGGCCCTAGTGGTTTAAGTTTAGTAATAGAAAAAGTTAAGAAATGAAAACCAACAAATCATATTCAAAGAGAATAAAAGTTACAAAGAGCGGCAAGGTACTTTCAAGGAAGCCTGGCAAAGATCATTTTAATTCAAAAATGTCTGGCACTAAACAATTAGACTGAAATAATTATATGACTAGAGTTAAGAAAGGTGTACATGCCTTAAAAAAGAGACGAAATATTTTAAAGCAGGTTAAGGGTTATCGATTTGGTAGGAGCACGAAGGAAAGAGCGGCGAAGGATGCAATAATGCACGCTGGCCGCAGCGCCTTTGGTGATAGAAGAAAGAAGAAGAGAAATTTTCGAAAGCTCTTCACTGTTAAGATTAACGCTGAGGCCAGGGTCAATGGAATGAGTTATAGTAAATTGATTGGAGCGCTTAAGAAAAGCAAGATCGAATTGAATAGAAAAGTTTTATCAGAAATTGCTGAAACAAATCCAGAGAGCTTCAAGAGAATTCTTGCTAAGACATCTAAATAATTAAACAAAAAACCACTCGCATCGAGTGGTTTTTGTTGTTACAGCCTAAAGTAACTTTGGGACGTTTGTGCTAATATTTACAGGTGAATAAGGTCAAGAATTCGGTTGGGGCACACTTTTCTGTAGGCAGGGGATTTGTTGCTGCTTTCGAGGAGGCCGTATCGATCGGTGCAGAGGCGATGCAGATATTTGCCAAGAGTCCAATGCAGGCAAGATTGAAGTCCGTGACCAAAGAGGAGGCCAATGACGTTCGAAATTTTTCGGACAGAAATAAAATAAAGGCGCTGGTTGTTCACGCGTCATACCTTTTAAACTTTGCAAAACCCATATCGGCCGATGCTTATCAAATTAAATCTTTGGTTGAGGATGTTTTTAATGCTGAGACACTCGATGGAGATGGAGCCGTTATTCATCTAGGAAAGAGTGTTGGGATGGATAAGGATGAAGCTATAAAAAATTATGTGGAAAATATCAGGAGAGTCATTAGAGAGACTGATGGTTCTAGGGCTGCAATTATTTTAGAAAATACGGCAGGACAGGGGAGCGAGTTCGGCTTTTTGTTTGAAGAGTTGGGCAATATATATAAAGCCATTGGTGATAAAAAAAGAGTCAAAATATGTTTGGACACCGCTCACTCTTTTGGTGCCGGCTATGACTGGCGTGACTCTAAAAAATGCAAAGAGGCCTTGTTGTTGTTTGATAAAAATATTGGAATTAAAAATATTGCCTGTGTGCATTTCAATGATTCTAAGAAACTGCTTGGCTCGCGCGTTGATAGGCACGAGGATATTGGCCACGGAACAATCGGTTTAGAAAGCCTCAAAAACTTCGTTTCCGAGCTTAGAAAACTTGGTGGTGGTTCGATTCCTCTAATCCTCGAAACGCCGGAGGGCTTTGAGTCTTATGGGGAGCAAATGGAGAAAGTTAAGCACTGGTGATAATTTGTGTGGATAAAAATATGAATATTTACTGAATATCTGATAGAATTGAAGCATGGTACAGCGGCGCAATTTTAGTTTGTTTTTGTTTTCTCTGGTAGCGATTTTTGTTTCTTTTTCCTTTCTTGGTCTAAACAAGGCTCGGGCCTTTTCTCTTGCTCCGCCAAAAATTGTCAGGGTGGTGAGAACAGGATATTGTAATTCCGGCGGTTGTGTTGGGAATGATGCTGTCTATTTTGATAGAAGCTTTGGATATCCAGTCGGAAATTTTAGTGGTTTCAACAACGATAAGGATTATAGTGCCCAACGTTATCAGCTAATAAGGGGCCCATCTTTAGCTGACACAACTGTCACTACTGGTACCTGCTATGGTGGGAGTCTAGCTGCGCAACTTGAAACCTGCTGGCTTAGTTCTGATATCGCGAAGGACAATTTTGGACCTAGCTTTCAATCTGACATGGGGGATGCATTTCCCTATGATGTTTATTATCACCTCCGAATTATAGGTCCGAAGGTCTCCGGCGACTGGTCCCAGGGTTATGTTGTCCTTTCTGACTGGTCGCAGGGTTACAAGTCGGCTTATAAGGATGCTATTTATCCGCCACCTTATATTAATAAGACTGCTCACTGGACATTATTACCAAGTCAAAGTTGGTGGGCTTGGCTAGTGTCTACTGTTTTCGCCGCTTCCACGCCAAGTATTACTTTAAATATTGATCCGTTAGATTCTAAGGATATAGGGGCTACACAAACTATTTACCGTCAGGTTGTGCCAACAGTAAATGATTTTATTACTCCCGATTTGCCAAGTACTGCACCACTGTGTACTTCGACCACCGACTCTATTTGTATCGCTACGAGTGGCTTCACTGGTACCAGTTATACAGACAACAATGTTGTGACTGGTAAGATCTATTCATATAGATCGGTAGCGGTTTTGCCTGACAGTACGTTAACCTCGCCATCTAACCCAATGACTGTGAGTTTGCCT
>JACQCW010000046.1 GCA_016201425.1 Candidatus Vogelbacteria bacterium
ATGTTAAGCATTTGGAAGATTTGTCGAGGAAACACCACGAAGAGCTAAAGGAGTTGGGGAAAAAAATATGGGATTATGCTGGCACGGAGTTTAATATAAATTCTCCAAAACAACTTGGCGAGGTTTTGTTCGATAAAATGGGTTTAACTGCAAAGGGCCTAAGGAAAACTGCCGGCGGCGCACGATCGACCAAAGAATCCGAACTTCTTAAACTTAAGGATTCTCACCCGATAATAGAAGAACTTCTAAAATATCGAGAGATTCAAAAACTTTTGTCGACATATATTGATCCATTGCCAACCCAGGTCGACAAAAATAGTCGGCTTCACACTTCGCTTGACCAAATGGGCACTACGACGGGACGGCTATCCTCCAATAGTCCCAACCTTCAAAATATTCCCGCATCAGGTGATATCGCCAAAGAGATACGGCGGGCTTTTAAGGCGACATCAGGATATAAGCTTGCCGCTTTTGATTACTCACAGATCGAAATGAGAGTTCTCGCGTGGTTGTCTGGGGACAGGGATCTTATCGATATCTTTAAAAAAGGTCGGGACATTCACTCTGCGGTGGCGTCAAAAGTTTTTGGTGTGACCGAATCCGAGGTGACAAAAGAGATGAGACGTAGGGCAAAAGTTATAAATTTCGGCATTGTGTATGGAATGGGTGTAACTAGTTTAAAAAAGAACTTGGGTTCGACGATGGAAGAGGCCCAAACTTTCTACAATAATTTTTTCGAACAATTTCCGAAAATTCAGAATTATTTTGATAAGGTTAAAAACGAGGCGAGGACTAAAGGATATACGACGACTGCTTATGGCAGACGCAGGCACTTCCCAATGATCAACTCAAGTCTTCCTTTTGTTCGTTCTGAATCAGAACGAATGGCGGTGAATGCGCCCATACAAGGAACGGCTACGGCAGATATTATAAAACTAGCGATGAAGCAGGTTGAGGAACGGCTAGTAAGAGCCGGGCTGAATGACAACGCGAGACTATTACTTCAGGTTCATGACGAACTTCTATATGAAATCAAAGATGATAATCAAGTTGACCAGGTTGTGAGTCTGATCAAACACACCATGGAAGCTGTGGATAAATTACCGGTGCCTCTTGTTGTGAATGCCTCTATTGGAGACAATTGGGGAGATTTGGTTGTCTATAATATTGATGGGAAATGATACATCTAACTTTTGGTAGCGACAGAAATAAGATATTGGTTCGTTCGCAGGAGGTGGTGAGTGACTATCTTGGTGGACTGAGTGGAGCACTTTTTGTTCGTCTACATGGAGAAGAATTTGAGAAGGCAAAGTTTGAGGAATTGATTGACGGAAGATCACTTTTTTCAAAAAAAATAGTCGTTTTGTGTGATGGATTACTCGCAAACAAAGAAACCGTGAATTTTGTCTTGAAAAGAGTTGACGATATTGCTGCCTCAAATAATATATTTGTATTTCGAGATGATATTTTAGACAAGAAAACGTTGGAAGTTTTTAAAAATAAAGGAACCACAGCAGAGGAGTTTTGCGAGCGAGCGGTGACTGGCGGTGGATACGCCGGGGCGAGAGAGGTCAAACTTAAGACTGGCTATGAGACTTTTAATATTTTTAGTTTCACTGATGCGATTGGTAGAAAAGATAAAAAGACAGCCTGGGTTTTGTTTCACAAAGCGCTTCGGGCTGGTTTCCCAGTCGAAGAATTATTTTGGAAAGTAATTTGGATTTTTAGAAATATTTTACTGGCGAGCAGTTTAAATGCTGACCAAAAAGGTGTCACCACTACTTTAAAAATTAGCCCGTTTGTTTTCAATAAGGCCAAAAGTTTTGTTGGCTGTTATCACCCGGAGCAGCTACTTAGTAAGTATAGAGATTTATTAGACATATATCATGAAACAAGACGGGGAGTAGTGGATATTGAGATGGCCACAGAACAGTTCATACTAACTCTTTAATGGTCAAGAGGTTGTTGACATGGTTATCGTGGTATGCTAGTCTGCGTGGAGCTAATTAACCAACTCTGATCTTTGTATTAGGTACACGATTATTTGATCACGAGGAATTCCCAGTTAAGTTTATTTTAGGCTTATAAAGTAAGTTTAACTGGGAATTCCTCAAATGCACAGTACAATTGCTGTGCGGGAGCCCTACTTTTAGTCCCTTTGGGACGAAGGAGTTTGCATGGCGTACGATAACTCTCGTGGTAATGGAACTCAGCAGAAGCCAGTTTTTCGTTTGATGTACAATCCGGAGCGAGGCGGGAGCTTTGCCAAGGTTGAAGGGCTCGGCCTGGTTCAGATTTCGGGCTACTTTTCTTCGGTTGAATCGAACACCTGGCCCGTGACGCCGCTAAAGGGTGATTATGTAGGCAAAGAGTCCAATGTTGAGGAGGCCCTTCTTCAGCGGGTGAGTCGGGATGAGCTGGCGGAGTGCTTTGCCCTGACTGGACAGAAGGCACCTGAGCCGCGGCCTTATGTGGGAAACCAAGGCGGTAACCGCAACCAAGGAAATCATGGCGATCGGCCTCGATCCAACTACCTCTTTATGGATTCGAAGCCTTACGGTGCCACTGTTAAGGTTGAGGAGTCTGCTGACGGCAGGCTTCTGGTAAGGATTTCTCGAACCGACGCTGTTAGTTCGGCGAGTGCCTTGCCGCCAGTAAGCTTCCGTCAGGTTGATGCCCGAGTGAAGGCGGCGACTGACAAGGACCGTAGGGAGATTCCAGGACAGCAGTATTCCTATGTTCTTTTTGAACTCGCCATTGGTGACGAGGCCACCCAGGTGGCTCAGACACCAGGTGACGAAAGCAGAGTTAAGTAGCACAACATGGGCGTCGAAGCGAAAGCAACGGCGCCTTTTATAGTTGTAAATAGACAAAGGCCCATTTTTTTGTTATTGTCTTTGATGCAAATGGTTTTAACGCGTCCATAGCTCAGTCGGTAGAGCACCTGCCTTTTAAGCAGAGGGTCGTTGGTTCGATTCCAACTGGACGCACATTGTTTATGTCTTACAAGAAAGTTCAGGTAATTATTTTTCGCAAAGTAGGGAGTGAGACAGGGATTCTTCTTTTACAAAGGATCACTGACAAGTCTTGGCAACCGGTGACGGGTGGTGTGGAAGAAGGGGAGTCATATTTAGACGGCGCCGTCAGAGAAACCACAGAGGAAACTGGGCTAACCAAGCCGTTAAAAATAATAGAGAATATCCACCGCTTTTCTTTTGAGAATCCGGCTGGACATAGGAGGGCGGGGCTGGTTTCCGAGGAGGTTTTTGCCTTTGAAGCACCAAAAACTTTTGAGCCGGCATTATCTCAGGAGCACAGTAATTATGTTTGGGTAAGTCCTGTGGAAGCTTTGACTAAACTAGATTTTGATAATCAAAAAGTGGCGATGAATAAATTTATTTCGGTTTTAAGATCTAAGGTTAAATGATCTCTAAAGAGGTGGTTCTTGTATTAGATAATACCAGGAGCACATATAATGTGGGCTCTATTTTTAGGACGGCTGACGGTGCCGGAGTTTCTAATATATTTTTGGTTGGCGTTACGCCCGATCCACTTGATCGTTTTGGGAGAGAGAGAAAAGATATTGCAAAGGTTGCCTTGGGTGCAGAAAAAACAATTCGGTGGGAGCATGCAGATGATATAAAAAAGCTGATTAAAAAATTGAAAAAAGATGGGTTTAAAATAGTTGCACTCGAGCAAGACAAGGATGCTATGGATTATAAAAGTTTCAAACCTAATTTTCCGCTTGCTCTTGTATTGGGTGAGGAGGTTAAGGGGATTAGTGAGGAGACGCTAAAATTGTGCGACTCAATAATTGAGATACCAATGGCCGGGAAGAAGGAGTCATTAAACGTCTCAGTTGCTACTGGTATAGCCTTGTTTAGAATATTAGAATAAAATTTTTCTTACTAAATCAATTTCTGGTGCTTGTCGCAAAAGTGGGCGCTGCGGGCGGCGACTTTGATACGTCCGATTGTTCCGCCGCAGTTTTTTTTCGCGCACTGTTCCCCTGTCTTTCTGTAAACCTTATGTATGTTTTGGAATCCGCCCCGCTCTCCATGAATGTTGCGATAATCCGACATAGAGTCTCCTCCGAGCATAATAGATTTCTGTAGAATTTCTTTCATTACCTCATACATTTTTTTGAGTTTTATCTCTGGAATGGTTGAGACCTTTTGCAATGGATGTACGCCGACCTCCCAAAGAATCTCGTCGGAGTAGATGTTACCAATACCCGCAATCAATTCTTGATTCATGAGGGCCTGTTTGATAGGCCAGGAAGGTTTTTTATTTAATTGTGAGTCGAAAATCTTAAATGTTAGTTTTTCGTCTAGAGGTTCCGGTCCTAGAGTTTTAAGCGACGGGTTAGTTGCTAATGCTTTTGTATCTAATAGTTCCACTTTGGCAAACTTACGGGTGTCAGAAAGTGCAAGTTGGTGACCGTTAGAGAGAAATAGTATGAGGTGTAAGAATCTGTTGTAAGGATCGTTTAGGGGATGTTTATGGTCAGTGTCTTCTGGGACCCATTTCCAGCCTTCTTTGTCGCCATTTTTTGCTTTACGCCATTTGCCATACATGACATGACCCGTCATCTTCATATGGATTAATAAAGTTTTGTCTCTAGATAAATGTACAAGAATGTTTTTGGCTCGCCTCTCTGCTTTAATAATCTTTTTGCCGGAGAGCTCTCTTTTGAAGTTTGGGAATTTATGGCTCTTGATAAGTTTTGGCCAGTCGCTCCAGACATCGGTGATAGTTAAATTTTTGGCAATCGCATTAATCCCGTTTACAGTGGTAGTTACCTCAGGAAGTTCTGGCATTTGAATTTTATTTGTTTGAACTATTAATATATTGTTGGTATGGGGACCACTCTCCACCGAGGAGGTTTACGATAAGCTCTATTGTCAGGTCAATGGTTTTTGTACCCACATCTTTTTTTGGATTTACTTCCACAACGTCTATGGAAAGTATGTTGGTAGACGATAACCTTTTACAAAGGTACTTTATCTCTCGATAAGTAAAGCCTCCCTTGTTGATGATACCAGTGCCGGGCGCATATTCGTGGTCTATTGAATCTATATCTAGGCTTAAATGGACTGGTCTTTTGTCTACCCACTTTAGTAGTTCGTCAACAGTTGCGCCGATGCCAAATTGGGTCGTGTGTTCCATTGGTAAAGATTTTATCTTATTTTTCTTTATGTATTCAGACTCCGCAGGATCAATGTCTTTTATTCCGATAAGCAGGACCTCACTTTTTTTGAATGGCTTATATTCAGTAAAGTGCGGGTAGAGGGAATCTCCTAAGACGGTGGCGAGTGGCATGCCGTGTGCGTTGCCTGTTTTCGATGTTTCAGGGCTTTGTAAATCTGGATGTGCATCAATGTAAACCACAACCGATCTATTATTAAATTTTTTTGTTGCAAACATAGAGCCTATAGCCGTTGAGTGATCGCCGCCCAAGAGTATGGTTTTTTTGCCACTTTTCAATCCAGAAAGTGTCTCATTAAAAATATTTTTGTTTAGCCTAACAATCTGATTTAGGTTTTTTGTGTAGCCGTTTTTTTGTTCGCTGTAATTTTTGGATGTTACAGCAACCTCTTCGAATTGTAAGCTATTCTCTTTGAGAACAGATTCTAGACCAGCTCGAAATAGGGTGTCGGGAGCGAGCTCTGTCCCGTGATTGTTACTTCCCAGGCTAGTTTTTGCTTTGATTATTTTTATCATGAAGTTTTTTTAATTC
>JACQCW010000019.1 GCA_016201425.1 Candidatus Vogelbacteria bacterium
ATATGTTTGGCAGAACAGTTTTATCACTGAACCACTTCGAAGGTTTATTGATAATCCTGAGATCATAGAGAAAATCTTTGATTCTCTTACGCCGCGCGATATTAAGGCCTCGGATCCGATGTTTTATCTTTCGAGGTTAGCTCCGGTTTTTGTCCTTTACTTTTGTCTCTGCCTTCTTGGTCATAAGGACCAAGTTCATAAACTGGATCCTTTATTCGATCTACTTGCAATGGGTGTGGTGCCGCACCATATCGAAATGATCGAAGATAAGACAGGCGAAGTTTGTCTTTGTGGTGAAAGTCGAATTTGTGTTGCCGTGGAGCGTGATCTAGAAAAGTAGAGGATGTAAAGTTTGGGCTGGTTCGATTGAATCAGCCTTTTTTATTTTATAAATTCTGGTAAGATTAATAATATGTTGGATATTAAATTTATTAGAGAAAATCCCGATCTTATTAAGGAGGCAGCGCGTAAAAAGCACCTTTCTTTTGATGTTGCGAAACTTCTTGAAGTTGATAAACAAAGATTGACTTTAATGACCGAGATAGAGCAGATGCGGGCAAAGCAAAACCAAGTGAGTGTAGAAATAACAAAGGCACAAGATCCGAATCTGAGGGCTGCACTTATTGCTAATATGAAACAGGTCAAGGATACGATGCAGAGACGTGATGAGGCACTTACTGAAATCATGAAGAGTTGGAGAGAGTTGATGTTAACGGTACCAAATATTCCTGATATGTCCGTGCCCGAGGGAGAAAGTGATAAGGAAAATGTTGAGTTACGTACATGGGGCGAGCCAAAACAGTTCACATTTAAACCAATGAGCCATATCGACTTGATGACTAAGAACGATCTGGTGGATTTTGACCGTGGTGTGAAGGTCGCCGGCTTTCGAGGGTATTTTTTAAAAAATGAGGCGGCACGAATGTCGATGGCTATTTGGCAGTTTGTGATGGATGAGCTGGTTCCAAAAGGTTTTACACCGATGATTGTTCCATCGCTTGTAAGGAAGGAGGCATTCTTGGGAACCGGATATTTGCCACAGGGTGAAGAAGACTTATACAAAACGCAAGACGGTAGTTATTTATCAGGAACTGCCGAGGTGGCCACGATGTGTTACTTCATGGATGAAATTTTGAAGAAGGAAGAACTCCCCAAAAAAATGCTTTCTTTTAATACCTGCTATCGTCGTGAGGCTGGTAGTCATGGTAAGGATACAAAAGGGCTTTATCGAGTGCATGAATTTAATAAAGTTGAGCAGGTGGTTTTATGTGAGGCGTCACATGAGACCAGCGTCAAGCTTCATGAAGAGTTAACCGCAAATGCTGAAAGGTTACTTCAGGCGCTACAGCTCCCGTATCGTGTCGTCGTAAATTGTGGCGGAGATCTTGGGTTGGGACAAGTTAAAAAATATGATATTGAAGTATGGATACCATCCGAAGAACGCTATGGTGAAACACATTCGTCTTCATACTTTCATGATTTCCAAACCAGGCGGCTTAACATTCGATATCGTGATGAAGCCGATGGCAAACTCAGATTTGCCCATTCTCTCAATAACACAGCGCTCGCAACTCCGCGGCTTCTTATATCCATTATAGAAAATTATCAGAATGAAGATGGAACTATCTCGGTTCCTGAGGTCTTGAAAAAATATATAGGAACAGATTTGATTTCTAGAAAATAAGTACACAACGCGATGGAGATTAATCGTGAGATATTTAAATCTTCAGTCAGGATAAAGGGCCGCAAATTTTATCGTTTTATACTATATGTTTTGTTTTTTGCTGCCTTTCTTTTTGCGTTACTTAATTTTATTTTTAAGTTGGATAAGTTAGCGATTAAACAAGTTTTTATCAGTGGAAACAAAAATATTGAAACAGGCCTAATCTATGATGTAACCAAAGAAAATTTGAGTGGAAATTATTACTATATGTTTCCTAAAAACAACATTCTAATTTACCCTAGGGATGAAATCGAGAACTCTCTTAAAAAGAATTTCATGCGAATTAAATATGTAGATATAGCGAGCGTGCTAGGTAATTTGTCTCTATCGATAAGCGAGCGTGAACCTGCGTATTTGTGGTGTGATGATGCCGACAAAGATGCAATTGATAGAATTTGTTACTACCTTGACGAAGACGGATTTACGTTTGCTATTGCTCCACAATTTTCGGGAGATGTGTATTTGAGTTTTTATGGAGGTAATAAGCGTGGTGGGTATATGGGGCGGAGTGTATTAGAGACCGCGAGTTTTCACTCAATCGTGGACATAAAGAATTACTTTTTAAAAGCTATTACATCAGAGCACATTCAGTTAGGAGTTTTAAGCGGAATTTACATATATAAAAATGGCGACTTCGATCTGCTCTTTGGCAACGGCAATTCAAAGTGGAGGTTGTCTATTAATCTACCGGAAGGCGATTCAATCAATTCACAATCTGAAAATTCGTTGGAAAGTAAGTTGTTCGCCATTCTTAATTCTCAAGTTTTTAAGGATGAATTGAATCATGCAAACAATAAGCTTGAATATATAGATTTGCGATTTGGGAAAAAAGTGTTCTATAAGTTTAGCCACATTGGCTATATTGGTACCAAATGAATCGTTCTCCCATCAAGCAGTATATTTTTTGGATATTGATTGTATTCTTACTCGGGTGGTTTTTGGGAATGACTTTTTACGCTCTGTCTACTCATATTTCTAGACATCTATCAGATAGTACTGGGAACCAAGGTGACAGGACCGACTCAGTTTTAGGAACAACATTACATTATAGAAAACCGTTAGAAGTACCAACGCTCTCAGTTTTAGATTTTAAGAAGGTCAAGTCAACAATTAAGGCCAAGTCTTTTTTAGTTAAAGACCTTGATAACGGATCAAATATTTTGCTACGTGACAGTGGAGACAAGTTACCGATTGCATCTGTGACTAAATTAATAACAGCAATGGTGGCCATCGATAACATGCATTCGGATGATATCGTTCAGATGTCGAAGAGGGCCGTAGATACTTTGGGTCATCAGGGGAATTTGGCTATTGGTGAAAAGTTTAAATTGATTGATCTCGTAAATTGTTTACTACTCGAATCGAGCAATGATGCCGCCGAAGCATTGGCAGAACATGTGGGTCGAGATAAGTTTCTTTTACTCATGAATAGCAAGGCACAGGAGATCGGTATGGCCAATACTAAGTTTAAAGACCCAAGTGGATTATCTATTTTTAACATTTCCACGACGGAAGATTTAACCACTTTGATTGAATATATTAGAAAGAATCGAACTGATGTTTTGGATATAACAGCTAAAAGATTTCACAAAGTTGTGGGTGGCAATATGTCTCATGATCATGTTTGGCTTAATCGAAATCGTCTCATCAGACAAAACAACGATTTTTATATTGGGGGAAAGGACGGTTTTACCAGCGATGCACTCATGACCTTTGTCGGCGTCTTTTCTGTATCTGTTACAGAAATAGATCAAAAGCGATTTTCGATTGCGTTATTGCGAAGTAGCGATAGAAATGGAGATGTTGATAGGATTCTTAGTGGCCTTACAGCCTCGCTACAATATCAAAGTGGTGGCTCTTTTGCTGATATGTTAAAAGAAAGGCGACTTACAAAGAAAGCGATTGAACCAGAAAAGAATGTTTCACTTATGTTTGTTGGCGATATAATGATGGACCAAGGCGTCCAACAGATGATTAATTTACATGGCGGTGACTTCATGTTTCCATTTGAATATGTCCCGTTTTTAAAAGATTCAGATATTCTTTTTGCAAACCTAGATGGCCCTGTCTCAGATCAGGGATATGATTTGGGTAATGTCCACTCTTTTAGAATGGACCCCAAAGTTATACCCGCATTAGCTCAAGCGGGATTTACTGTGGTTTCATTGGCAAATAATCATATTGGCGACTGGGGCCTGACGGCGTTCGAGGACACGCTGAATAGATTGAGGTCTGGTAATATTTTGCCTGTGGGAGCAGGGTATACTAAAAGTAATGCGAGTACGGTTAAAATCGTTGAAAGAAACGGTATCAAGGTGGGATTCTTAGGATTTTCTGATGTTGGTCCAACATGGTTGACACACAATGATAGTCTTCCTTCAATTTTATCTGCAAGCGATCCTGAAATTAAGAGTATAATTTCTAATGCTGCGAAAAAAGTTAATCATCTTGTTGTCTCATTTCACTTTGGAGAGGAGTATCGTAGTAAGGTCACGGATAGGCAGCGTGATTTGGCACACATGGCGGTAGACGCAGGGGCAAAAATAGTTATTGGACATTATCCCCATGTGGTACAAAAGATAGAGAGGTACAAAGGAGGTCTAATCGCGTATAGTCTCGGAAACTTTATTTTTGATAAGTCTCTTTCAAGGGACGCAACAAGCGGTGACATGCTAGAAGTTATTTTGGATAAGGCCGATATATTAGAGATAAATGAGAACCAGGTTGTGCAAAATGCCTATTTTCAGCCTCACCTCGTTGAGGAGTCTGGTAAGTAGCGTCGATGTGCATAATTTTCGGCATTTATGAGGTATAATATTACACATGGTTATTCTTAGGCTTATCGGAGACTATTTTATTTGGCATTATACAGTTGCTGTCAAAAATATTTTTTTCATGTGGTTTGATTTTGAGTGGTTCGCCTGGAATTATTTCTCTATAAAGCAACTAACAAGGACACTTTTTGTCCCATGGAAAAGGCTTGGCGAGAATACTAAAGATTATTTTGATTTGGGGGCTGTCTTAACTGCTGTTGTCGTCACGACACTTATGCGTTTACTCGGTGCGCTCATACGTTTGAGCACAATTATATTCGGATTATTTTTGATGGTCTTGCTTATTCCACTTTGTGTCCTAGCCTTGATCGCATGGATTCTGATGCCGGTTATTTTAGGCTTTATTTTTGCGCTAGGAGTCGAATTACTTGTAAAAGCTTTCTAAGCTCTATGAAATTAAGTCAGTTCAATAAAAATACCATTCCATTTCTTCCAATTTTAGCTCTTGAGCAGGTTATTTCCCATAAAATTCGTCATCGTGTCATAACGGCAAGCCAATATATCATTGCCCTTTTTCTCGCAGGTTTGTGTATAAGTAAGCTGTATCACCATGTAATTCCGGTTTTAGCAAATTTATTAGGATTGGCACTTATACTAATAGGAATATCTGTTGTTGTTTCTCTGCTCGAAGCCTTTTTTCGATCTTACTACTATTTTGGGATTACTTTTTCAGAATTGGATGCTGGTAGGATAATTTATCAAACTAAAAGTGGCGATGCTGTTAGGGCGTTGTTCTCGATTCCTTTGGGTGAAAAAATACGTCTAAGAGCCGGAATACCAATTGACTCCCTGAAGAGCTTTTTGATATCTCGTGGAGAAATTATGCCAGATATCGAATTGCCAGATGTGGGCCTTGATCATTTTTTTTCAACAAGTGATTTAGTCGGGGCAATGTTTAGGGGTGATGACAAGTTTTCGAAGTTTTTATTTGGGTTTGGAATCGGAGGAAAAGAGTTAATTCAGATTTTGGATTGGATTAATTACGAAAATGAGCGTTCCGCTAAAAAAGAGAGATGGTGGTCAAGGGAAAATTTATCCAACCGACGGGCGATAGGTAAAGAGTGGTCATTTGGCCGTACGCCGATACTCGATAAATTTAGCACCGATCTCTCTATGGATCCGAATATTTTTAATCAAGGCAGAGAGAGATCGTACAGGAATGACTTAGTTGGGCAAATTGAAATTGTTTTTACAAGGGCAACGGGAGCGAACGTAATTGTTGTTGGTGATCCGGGAGTTGGGGTTTTTGGTGTTATTCTAGATTTTATTAGAAAGATTGTTTCTGGTCGGGTTAGTCCAAACATAGCCTATTCTCGAGTCCTCGATTTAGATTGGAACAAACTCATCTCAGAATCCAGGGAGAAAACTGTGTTTGAAGATAATTTTACGCGATGTTTAAATGAGTCGATTTATTCAGGGAATATAATTTTTGTAATCCAAGATCTACCTTCTTTTATGGCCTCATCTGAAGCACTGGGCACACAGCTCTCAAGTTTACTTTCACCATATCTAGACAAGAATGTTCGGTTTGTGGCAACCGCAGATCCTACGAAATTTCATCAACTCGTTGAAGCGAATTCAGTCTTTAACCAATATTTCGAAAAGATTAAAGTAGAGGAGCCAGATGAACAAAAAACTCTTGAGATTGTCGAAAAAAACTTGCGCGATGTAGAACTGTCTCATAACTTCACGTTCACATTTTTGTCCGTTAAAGAGATCATAAGATCCGCTACATATTATATAACCTCTGGTGTTATGCCGAGTAAGGCGATAAATTTGGTTACTGAGTTATCCGCTCAAGCGTCTTTTGCTGGTCTTAAGGTTATAGGTAAAAGTGATGTTTTGAACTTTATTCGAACGAAAACCAATATACCAGTTGGCGATATTGGTCAAGATGAAAAACAGACACTTCTTAATCTGGAGGTTGAGTTGCATAAAAGAGTGATCGGCCAGGGGCAAGCGATTACGGCAATTAGTAATGCTATGAGGCGGTCTAGGGCAGGTGTGCGTGATCCTAAAAAGCCCATTGGTTCATTTCTCTTTTTGGGTCCAACTGGCGTTGGTAAAACTGAAACAGCAAAGGCTTTGGCGCAAATATTTTATGGAGATGAGAAATATATGTTACGCCTAGATATGACAGAATATCAGTCTGGTGATTCGCTTAATCGTCTGATCGGTTCATTCCAAGAAGGTAAACCAGGGGTTCTCTCAAGTATGTTGCGTGAAAGTCCCTATGGCGTTCTTCTTCTTGATGAATTTGAGAAAGCTGACAAAGATGTTTTGAATCTTTTTTTACAAATATTAGACGAAGGATTTTTTTCCGATATGACCGGCAAGAAAGTTTCCACGCAAAATATTATCTTTATTGCCACTTCGAACGCAGCGAGTCAGATGATATTTGATATTACTGAAAAAGGGAATGATCCTACTATATATAAAACAGATATCATTAATAAGATTGTTTCAGATGGTATATATAAACCCGAACTCATCAATAGATTCGACGATGTGGTGATCTTTCATCCGCTTAATAAAGACGAGTTACAACAGATCACGGGTTTGATGTTGAAGAAATTGGCCAAGAGGTTGCAGGAGAAGGGGATTGAGCTTGTAGTCAACCCACTGCTTACCGGCAAGATCATGAATGCTGGTTACAATAGAACCTTCGGTGCTCGACCGATGAACCGTGCGATACAAGAGCAGGTGGAAGAACCTATTGCAAAAAAAATAATCGAAGGCAGCCTCATCCCAGGCGCAAAGATGGAGTTTACAGAAGCAGATTTTCCAACCACTGAGCCAGATGTCTCAGGTTCTATATTAGGAGAAACTACCAAGTCTTAGACTTGGCCTCAGGTGTAAATATTGATTTCACTCGCGTTGCCCAAAAGCAATAGCGGGTTTTCTTGTTTTTGTGATGATTTTTTGATACTGTCAAATTAATGGTAAAAGGATTTTGGGAAAAATTAAAGAAGCCAATATTTGCTTTGGCACCGATGGCGGATGTTACCGACGCGGCTTTTCGGCGTATTATTGTTAAGTATGGTAAACCAGATGTGATGTGGACAGAGTTTGTGTCATGTGATGGATTATGCTCATCTGGTAAACCAAAATTATTGAAAGACTTATGGTTTACGGATATAGAGCGGCCAATTGTGGCGCAGTTTTTTGGTGCTAAACCTGAGAACTTTTACAGATGTGCAAAATTAGCTTTGGAGCTTGGCTTTGATGGTATTGATATAAACATGGGATGTCCGGATCGATCTATTAATAAACAGATGGCATGTGCGGAGCTCATTAATAATCCTGAGCTTGCCAAGATGATTATTAGAGAAACAAAACGTGGGGCAGAAAATTTACCCGTATCTGTTAAAACACGTGTTGGATATAATAAAGAAAATTTAGATGAGTGGTTAAAAAATTTATTGAGCGAAACTCCTGCCGCGATAGTTATTCATGCGAGAACAAAGAAAGAGTTATCGCTTGTGCCTGCGCGATGGGAATTAATTGCGAGAGCTAAGGAGATCGCCAAAGATAGTGAAACTTTAGTAATTGGCAATGGTGATGTAAAAGATCTCCGTGATGCTTATAATAAGATCAATCAAACTGGTGCCGATGGGACGATGCTTGGTCGTGCGGTATTCGGAAATCCATGGTTATTTAGTGACTATAATCGCACGAAGTCACTGAAGAAGTTCGAGTCAAAAGAGTCTACACTGTTTGTAGATAAGAAGGCGACACTTACATTAAGCGAACGGCTTAAAGTGATGCTTGAACATGCGGAACTTTTTGATGAGCTTTATACCGGGATCAAAAGTTTTGCTCTAATGCGAAAGCATTTTGGTTCGTATGTTGGGGGATTTTCTGGAGCAAAGGAGCTTCGCGTGCAATTGATGGAGGCTGAAAATTCAAAACAGGTACAGAAGATTGTTGAG
>JACQCW010000052.1 GCA_016201425.1 Candidatus Vogelbacteria bacterium
GACCAATTCGAAGAACTATTGCCTGAACTGTCAGGATCATACCTCTCAGTGGTTCGCGACGATGGCACTCCGCACCAATTCAAACAGTACGGAATCTGATCGACCGTTGATGATGCGTAAGACAACAACATATTCTCACCCGTGTTCAACATCCTAGTACCAAATGATGTCCACATATCTGGAGTGACATTTTTTATCGGTGCCTGTGTTGTGACATCTGTCTCGCCTGTATTTTTGGCCTCTACCAAGAAATAGGCTCCGGAGCGAACTGTACCTGTGAGGTTTATGTAAGGGGTCATGTCAGTTTTTGAATACAAAATGAAACCGCTCAAATTAATATCCTGAGATGATCTGTTATATAGTTCAACCCACTCATCATCCGGATGGTTCGGTGTACCTCCCCACGCCAGCTCGTTAATGATAACTGGCATTGTCGACACATACATAACTTGATTTACAGTTGCCGATTTATTGCCAGCTTGATCCACGGCATAAACGGAGAAAGTGTATGAAGAATCGTTCATCGCAGTCACCGTTGTCGAAGTTGAGTAGGTTGATGTGGTGACTCCGTTCTTGCTGATAACATAATGATCAATATTATCTTCATTTGCCGACCACGAGACGTTTAAGGTTGGTGACAGTGTAAGACAGCTCCCCGACGACAATGAATTCTGACACTCCAAAACTGAAAGTGTGACGATTGGAGGAATGGTATCAACTGTTATGTCGCGACTCGTCGAAGAGGATGTGTTGCCGCTCGAATCTACCGCGTAAAAGTCCAGATGTTTCAGACCATCCGACAAATTAAGATCCATTGACCAGGAGCCGTCGAGGGCGGCAGTGGTTGAAGCTTGATTATCACCACCTCCGTTAATATTAACGTACACACCGCTCCCAGCTTGAGCGGTTCCGCTAAATACAATATTAGAAAATGCAGACACCGTAGCTAGTACATCGGGAGAGGTTATTTGTGGTGCATCTGGTAGCGTCGTGTCTGGTGGTGGAGGCGGCGCCAATGTTGATGTGGCTACAATATTTGAAATTGAAGAAACGTTTATACTCAAGTCCGAAATTGCAGTAGGTAGAATTACGTCGGGTAATGGAGCGACTGCTTCCACTTGACCAGCATCTTCAGAAAGAGTGTGAGATTCTGGAGTTGATGTGGAGATAAAAACTGAGGCCCCCGAGTCGGTGACCGGAGCCTGCTGGGTGACTGGCACTTCAGCAGGAGAAACTTTAGAGTTAATTACTATATTAGAAGGTGCTGTAAGTATAATTGTATTTTCACTTATTGACACTGGAAGATTAGCCGCCGCAACAAGCTGTGCTGGTAACACAACAGCGCTACCAACGACTTCTATATTATTAACCTTGCTTGAGATAACCTCCTTCGCTGGTAATCTAACAGGCGAAGACTGAGCTTTAATTTGAATTGGCGTCTTTGTTATATGAGGTGGTTCTTGAGATACTGCTTTCTGAGTTACCGCGTACACAGAAGAAGACTGATTCTGTGTACCACCCAGAATATTACCGAGGCTCTCGGCAGCAGTTGCCAAACCATTATAGCCTGAATGAACAACCGCGACAGTAACATTAACCAAGTTCACGGCAAAATCCTTAGTCGTATCAATCGCAAATACGCTGGCGTTATAAACTCCACTTATCGTTCCCATTACAACAGCGCTAGAAACTGACGCGATTGGATCGGTAACGGCAAGCGTGGCACCTCGAAGTCTGTGCGCAAGAGTATTAGGCGGCGTGGATATGCACGGCTTAGCTTCATCTTGAATATCATTATTTTGCAATTTATCCAGCGCTGAATGAATACCATCAACAATTTCAGGTCCTCGATACTTCAAATATATATTAGAGAAACTATGTCCCAACACATCATCATCTTTTGAAAGTTCAATGTGAGTGTTCGGCTTCATGATTGTGTTTCCGGGGAAATTTCCTATCAATCCGACGATCACCTTGTCGGTGTCTGAAGTTAACCAAGCGCCCCCTCCCGCAACTCTATCGGCCGGAGTTGCTACAGCATAAATGCCCAACGATTTGGCGGGAATATCCCCACCTGTTCCACTTTTTACAACCGAATCATAAAAGTCGTTGGCATAAAAATTGCCCTGTGAGTGGGCTACAAGTAAAAGCTTTTGTGTTTGTACTTTCTCGCTCGCAGTGCTAATCATCTCCTCGATATCGTAGTCACTATCTTTCTGATTCTCAAACATTTTCTGTACAACCACATCCGCGAGATCACCAATCCCCGCCCCATGCGACGGATTGAGGAGGTATTCGTAGTCTATAGGTTGGTTGTTTCTAGATTCCCCATTAATCTTTTTTAGTTCATCCATATTTTCACGAGCTCCTCTTTCGTCTGTAAATATTCCATTGATTGTAGCTACGGTATACCCGCCCCTAGTGCAGTAGCCGTTAGCTTGAATAACAGAGGGTAATATCAACACCAAGATCACCATTATGGCTAAAAGTGAATAGTATTGTCTCATTTGATTAATTAGGCAAAGTTGAAAGGTTTACGTAACAACCCGCGTTAGGCGACATATAACTTCCCAATTTAGTATAAAAATCTTTTTCAAATCTATCTCTTGCGGTTGTGTTAATTTGTCTAGATTTAACAAATTTCTCGTTTTGAGATGTCTCATTCAAAAACTTTTTCATATTAGAACGTGAGGATATGCTCCAAAGACAGTTCAGAGCTGTATCACCATCCTCTGCCACAGCTGTAACTGTCTCCGTATTTACCATGTCCTGTGTCATCTCCATCTGCAAGGCCAAAGCATATTGAAGTAGAACCGCGCGAGTGCGAGCGGAGTTAGGGTAAGCCTTAAAGACGGCGAGTTCAACGTCGTCACGAATACCATTTTGGTTGGCATCGACACCGGCAATTGTTTGATCGGCGAGAGCTCCAGGATCGGGTGGTAAATTTTTCCCCATCACATCATCAAGTGTAAGTTTAGTGGCGTGAATCTTTGCGACCGCCTGGTCGGTCTTCTTCTGCTCAATCGCATGTGGAATACGGTAAATCACTAACGCGACATAAGCAACAATAATCGCGGTTACCATCCACTTGGCAACCTTAAAAATATTTTTAGACATTCACATGATCCTATCACCTGTTATCCATAAATAATAGTTGACCTTACGATTTTTCTATTTTCCAAACACCCGACAAATTGTCACGGATAAGCCTTACCACCTTACTATTGAAATCAAATACACATTCATAAACTTTATCATCGCATCTCTTGATTCCCTTTGTGCGAATCTCTGTAAAAAACGTTACGCTCTTATTTAAGTTTCCATTTTCCTCCAACTCTCTTTGCAATTTTGAAAGAGGTCCGAGCTGAGATAGCGCCTTATAATATTGAGAAGCTTTCAAAGTATTATTTTCCTTAAGAGCACTCAAAAACATGTCGAGAGTTTGTTCAGGAGTTTGACCGCCTATGTTGTCGTAAGCCGCCGCCCGTTCTCTCTGAGTCTTAACATCTTCAGCCTCCGTTTCTTGTCTCCCCAGTTTATATTGGTGTATCCACTCAACCAAATTTGGCCCAACAAACAAGACAATAATCGCAATCACAATCAAAACAATTACTGTCTCTACAACCTTTTTAAAATTATTCTTGCCCACGAACATATTCTACACTACTTAGCCATACAAAAAAGCGGGTCA
>JACQCW010000021.1 GCA_016201425.1 Candidatus Vogelbacteria bacterium
CGGAGACTACCTCTATTCTTGCCTCTGTCCTGCTTTCTCTTAAGTGGATGAATCCCGAGAACTTCCTCAATAAGTATCTTAATTTGGCTTACTGAAGAACCGTTGTGGGGTAAGGGTGGTTTGGGGGTGTGAGGAGATACGGGAATTTTACTTGACAATATAACCAACTAAGGCTATTCTGTCGCCAGAAATAAGCTAGTTTGTTTGGTTAGTTTGAAACCGTAAGTGGCAAACCGCCACAATAAAATCTGCCCAAATGGCAGGAAAGAGGTGCTTTATGTCGACCTACCAATCGGTTGGATCTGAGGGCGATATCGCTCTTGATCGCTCCACATATATCCGAGCAATTGCTATTGCTACGGCATTCATGATCGCGGTCTTGGGGGCTGGTGCCCAACTCACCTGGACGTGGGCTATGAGTTGGCCACTTCTGCTTGGTAGTTTCTTCGGAGCTCTGGCGTGTATCTTCCTGTATAAAGGAAGTGACAACCCCATTGTCTCTGCACTGGGTGTCAGCGGCATGAGCTTCCTTCTTGGGATGCAGGTCGGTCCACTGCTTGGAATGTACGCAGCTTTGTATAAGGGAATTGTTATGCAAGCGCTTCTCATCACCGGTGGCGTCATGGGCTCGATGTCGGCAGCAGGTATCCTTATGCCGGTCTTCTTCGAAGGCTTCGGCCCGTTCCTGATGGCCGGCCTATGGACATTGATCTGGGTTCAGTTTGGCCAGATCATCCTCGGACTTTGCGGCTTTACTGCAGCACTCAATGTCCCTATCATCACCTGGGCAGGCATTCTGCTCTTTGCACTCTTTGTCGCCTGGGACTGGACCGTGGCGCTCAGGCTTCCTCACACTCTCGACAATGCCATTGATGCCTCTGGTAATTTTGTCCTCGACTTTGTTAACCTCTTGATTAGAATTCTTCGAGTTCTTGCTGACGCAAAGAAGTAAGTAGCTCTCCCCGCCCCTCAAAAGGCGGGGAATTTTTATTCCTGAATCTCTAACTTTTTATAAACCCTATTTATTTCAGACAATGTCTCACTAATTTCATCTTCAGTCATGATTCTACGCGACTCACCATAGTGATCTAAATCTCCAATTTTTATATTTGGAATTATGTGATAGTGCAAGTGAGCAATACTTTTGTTAGACACATCACCATCGCGAACCAAAATAGAAGAACTTGTGTAGCCAAGCTTCACCATCATCTCCATGCCAATTTTCAGCAGTTTTAAAATATCTTCATTCTCACTCTGGTTTAAATCTAAATACGAAACAACGTGCTGATGAGGAATCACCAAAAGATGGTGCTTATGGTACGGTGCCAAAGAGTACGTCATAAAAGCACGATCGTTTTTCAAAATAATTCTTTGTGTTGTGTCACAAAAAGGACACTCCTTCATCTCCTTTAAAAAGTCTGTATATAACATTTGTAGGTATTGTATCATAAATATAAAACCCCAGATATTAAATCTGGGGGAGCTCGCAAAATCACAAACAAACGATCCTTTACTTATTTGGTCGATAATCTTTTGCAAAAGCATCAACCGCACCGACTGCATATTCCAGAAGACTCTCTTTGAGACAAAGCTCATCACAAAGAAGGATCTTTCGATAGCCGATATCGTAAAGCCAGGCGAGCTCCATGAAGTCTGCACACGATGGAACCTGCGGAGGCCAAACCTTTTTGATGTCAGGAGTGATAATCTCTTTGATCTTGTCGGGCCGAATCAACTTCTTACCCGTCGAATCACTCTTAAGCAATCTCCACAATTTCCAAACCATCTCCTGCTCTTTCCACCCTGGAGACGGAATGACCGAGAGCATTACTCTTGAACCAACGCACGCATCGGGATCCTTACCAATGATAAGCTTCAAAGCGTTGGCCATAAGGTGAGGCTTAACGAGTTCAACATGCAAATCTCCACGTGCAGCGACTAACGTTAGATTGGGCCGCTTTACAAACTCATTCTCTACGTAATTGAGTCCAGCTCGATCCTCAATCTTGAGCCAAACCTCTGCATCTTTGCCCACAAGTTCAAGGAACTCATCAACATAAGCCTGATCGTTTACGTACGAGAGGAAAAACTTTTTGAATCCGAAAGCAACAATCTTCTTGATCTTTTCTTTTTCCTCTTCGATAAAGTAAGGTGGCAAGACTTTTAAGCTTGGGTCAAGAATATGAATTGATTCACCCTTCTTGATCTGAAAGCGAACACTTCCAGGTTTAAAAATCAATCTGCGTCCGCCATCTTCAAGACGATCAAGAAGGGCAAAATCATTCTCAGCCTTGAAGTAAACTCCAACACCATCAGGATCAGTCAGACTAATTGCGTGATTTAGGGTTAGGTCGAGATAGTCAGGATTAAAGTTAACCTTGACCACTCGAAGTTGACGTCCCTTAACGTCAAAGTAAACCGGCACAAGTGGTTCAGTTTTCTTAAATGCCTCAAGCTCTTTATCGAGCTCAAAGTTGTCAATCTGGGCACTATTGAATCTGATCCCAAACAGTCGATCATCCATCGCAAATCTTTCAAAATGTGAAAAGCTTGGACAGAGAGTCGTGAGGATATCAAACTTAGGCATGACCTACTCCCTTCTTTCACCGCGCGGAGCAAACTCCGCGCAGTGAAATTTCAACTAGTACAACTTACCAGGCTTATCTTTCTTCTTAGGAGGCACACGAAGCACAGACTTACTTCCGCCTGTCTTCTTACCCTCATCCTTCTCGTTGTCCTTCGGCGTTCCGTCTTCGTTAAGTCCCAAAGACTTGTAAACAGTCTTCTGCTGTACTTTAGTCTGACGCTTCTCCATATCATCGCGGAATTCATCATTCTTATCGGTCGCTTCAGCCAAAATTCCAAGGATAACATCACCAACACGATCGGCCTCAGGAAGAATCTTAACATTCTTGAAGCCGAGTAGATCAACCCAAATGTCATAGATTCCCCTGTTACCAGGATTATCATCTGGAGCACCCGGGCTGTATGGCTTCAAAACCACATAAACCTCAAACTTTTTCTTCAGCTCCTCGAAGACCTGCTTGGCCGTCAAACTCCCCTCAAGCTTAACTCCTGTCCATCTCTCTGCAAGCTTAGGGTCAACCGGCGAATGTGGCTGCTCATCAGTAATGAACACAATGATCGGCTTTCGAATAGCCTTCGGCGTCTTACAGTTGCGCGCATAGTATAGTGCAGCAAGCTCACTGCTTTCTCCACCATTACCACCACCGCCCTGCTCGATCACAAGCTCCTTCAAGCGATCCTTGAGAGCAAGACCGTCAGCAAAAGGGCGGACCTGAAGCGGATATCTCTCATTGCAATAAGCATCTCCGAAGGCGCAGAAGCTAATCTGCATATCCTTTCCAAGATATGTCGGAGCCTCATTCACAATGAAACCGAGTTTGGCGAAAATAGGAGCAATCCAGTCACCAACCGAACCAGTCTCGTCGGCCGCAATAATTAGCGGCGACTCACACGAGGCCTCAACAGTCGGAACCTTGACATCCTCAACCTTCTTGCCAGTGTTTACGGCGTTGGCATAACTTCTGCCGATAAATGCGTCATAGTCCTTACGCGCATCTGCGAAAGTTTCACCTTTCCACGGACCTGGATCATAGTCACTGCCTTCAGACATTTTCCTCCTCCTTTTTAGTCTACAGAGATCTACTATCTAAACTGGGAAATAGATCTCCGGAATTTAGTACAATCTGCCGGGCTTTATCTTTTTTGGTAAAGGCCGCAGCACAGACTTACCATTACTTGCCAATGATTCCATTTTCACAATCTTATCAGCCAGACTCTTCATTCCGCCAACACTCTTGACACCCTTCAAGGTACCGTCGACATTTCTACCGAGTGCCTCGTAAACAACTCTTCTCTGCTCGGGCGTCTGCCGTATTTCCATATCTTCAATGAATTCGTCATTCTTATCGGTATCTTCAGCCAAAATCCCAAAGATAACATCGGCAACACGCTCAGCAACCGGCAAAACCTTAATATGTTTTTCGTCGAGCAGTTCCACCCATCGACTATAGACTTTACGGTTACGAGCATCCTCCATCGAAGCTTTTGCCTTAGGCGGCTTCAAGATTACATACACAGAGAATTTACTCTTTAGCTCTGAGAACACGTCTCTTGCCGACATATTATAGCTGAGGTTAACTCCGGCAATGTTCTTAGCCTGCGATCGATCAACCAAGTCATGAGGTACGTCGTCACAAATAAAGACAATGACCGGCTTCCGAAGAGCCATGGGAGAAGAGAACTTATTAGCATAATAGAGGGCGGCGAGTTCGTAACTCTCACCCTTATTATTGCCACCTCCACGCTCGATCACCAATTCATTAAGCCTGCTCTGCAAATCCAAACCACCCGTAAAAGGTCTCACCTGAAGTGGATATGAGTCTGAGAACGCGTCTCCAACAGCGCAGAAGCTAATCTGCATATCGTCGCCAAGATACGTCTTGACCTCATTCGCCAAGTAGCCAAGTTTACCGAAAATCTGCGCAATCCATTTACCCATGGAGCCGGTATGATCCGCTGCAATAATCAGCGGAGAAGAACACTGTGTAGATACGCAAGATTCTAGTAGATCTTTTTGCGTCTTATTCTTGGTTATTGCGTCGGCGTAACTTCTTCCAATCCTTTTTTCGTATGACTTTCTCGCACTGCTAAAGTCATTACCTCTCCATGGGCCGGGATCGTAGTCGCTACCTTCAGACATTCTTATCGTCCTCCTCTTCATCTTCATCGAGCCAGGCCGGCAAAGGCTTCATCCCTGAAGCGGTTCTCTTAAACGAGTCCATACGGACCTGGACAATGGTCTTGGTTAGATCTTCTTTCTGCCAGTTTGGACGGTCATTGAGATCACGCACAATGAGTTTCTTCACAAAGTTACACATCGGCACAGGTACCTCATCTGGCACCTTAAGTTTGGCGACCGCCTTCTCACTTCCAGACAGAGCATAGATCATGGTCTTGCCGAGACTGTATAGATCAGACTCGGGCAACAAAACCTTGCCCTCAAGCTGCTCGGGTGGAGCATATGCTTCAGTCCAGCCCATGTTCTCATCTCCCGACTTTGGCTTAACCATTGCAAGGCCGAAATCGATCAAGACGATCTGATGTTCCTTGGGCATAATAATAATGTTCTGTGGCTTAATATCGCCATGCACAACACCGTGGTAATGCAAATATTTCAGAACATGAAGAGTTCTTTCGGTAATCCAGGCAACATGCTCTGGATCAAGCCGGCCAAACTTTTCTACCCACTGCTCGAGAGTTTTACCCCTGATATAACTCATAACAAGGGCATACTTTCCGTCAGTAGTTGGCTCGATACGCCTCATGATTGGCAACCCAGGATGTCTTAAATTACGGGCAGCCTTGTACTCCTGCTTGAGCACAAAGGCATACTCAGCGGTAACGTTCGAGCAATCTTTGATGCAGTCAATGTCTCCAGTCTCAATCTCTTCGGCCTTATACGTTTTACCAAAACCACCTTCAGCAATAAGCTTAGTCACCTTATGACCGCCGATTACTTTACCAACCAGGCTACCTTTATCTTTAACCATTCCACACCTCCTAATTATTTAATCGTTTGTGTAATTGTCAAAGAACAATCACCTATATACTTGTTCTACATAATATACAACACATTGTAAACCCTAGACAGACGTTATATTTAATGATATAGTGCACTGGTCTTGTGTTGGATAATTGTCCCGATGTAAATCGGGGAGGAAAGTCCGAACACGCCCCATATTTATGTGGGAGAATGGTAGCGGGTAACACCCGCCATGGGCAACCATAGAGGTGCGAGCAGTGACGCTTATGTTCGAAAGAACAAAGTATCCAACTTGTTGGATAAACTCCTTGAGTAATTAAGGAGGTGAAACGGCTAAATCCTTACCTGCGTGCAAGGCCGTATTGTAAGAAGTTCTTGCAAGGTGCCGCTTGATCCGCCAGGTAACTGGCGAGACAGATAAATAATTATCGTCCCGATATAAATCGGGATACAGAATTCGGCTTATAGACACAAGGCAACAAAATGAAAAAGCTCCGGAATAAATTCCAGGGCTTTTTCTTTGTTTTGGAATACTACTTTTTCTCGCCTGTAACTACATCTATCTCACACAGTCCGGCAACGCACGCCAACTCCTTCGATCCTTGTGTTCTGTCATCGTACTCATAATGCATCAACTTAGAGAAATCGATCTTTGGAAATTTCTTGGCAAGTTCATTATACTTTTCTTCTGAGATCTCCTCATACGGCGCCAACCTATACACATGATCATTTCTTGGTAAAAATGAGAGGCCTCCAACCATATCCCAATTTTCGTATACCCACGATCCAACCTTGAGCCATTCATCACTGCTTACTGAAATAGTCACAGATGGATTATGTTCTGTAAAATTTTTCTTAACCATCATCCAATAATCAAGCTGGTCTAGTGCTGATAAGTCGTTTTTAACTATCGCACCCTTGGGTGCTGCAATCGGGAACTCAAGCACGAAGGTGCTCGCATTCTTCTCGTCTTGTCCAACCTCAGGAGAGTATGGGACCCCTATGTCTTTAAGCATCATGAATAACGGATTATGCCCCTCAACTCTGACTCGGCGAATATAAAACTTAGCGTGTCTTGGATGACATCCCGAAGCACAATTGAATAG
>JACQCW010000051.1 GCA_016201425.1 Candidatus Vogelbacteria bacterium
TATGGGTTTAATACGTTCTTTGACTGTATCAAACCAGACTAGATCAGATCCTTGTATCTTAGGATCCATAGCTAGTATTACAGTGTCATCCTCTTGGCTTTTGACGTAATAGACTTCACCGTCGGTGAATTGGTAGTGCGCTAGGGTGTTTGTGAGATCGTGGGGCATGTATTTTAAATTAATTTAAGGTTATTAATATTATAATCATTTATTTCTCCTTTGACACCGCTCTTGCCGGTCTCTAACCATTCAACCTTAACTGTTTTCTTTGCCTTGTCGACTATCTCTGTTATTTTACCCTTGTTCGCTGGGTAAGCGTATTTATTAACAACAGTGTCACCAACTTTAAAACCTTCGATAGATTCTACAACTTCAGGCTCCTTAGATTGAATCAAATTAAGATTCGTTTTGGCATATTGGGCCGTTACACCCTTGGCAGCTCCTTCTAATATTTTAATTATGTAATTATGAATACCGCCATAATTACCAAGATCCTTAATGATCTCCGCCTTCTCGCCAATCTTAATTGACCACATAGTATGATTGTAAGTTGAAGATACTATATCTCCCACCTTAAAGTCGTAATTTAACTTTTTTTCTTCGATTGAAACAAGGTCGAAATATTTTGAATCCACCCAGAATTCCTGATCTGCTCCAGACTGCCCTGATAAAATTATTACTAAAATATTATTGTTTTCTATTGTTATAATTTTACACTTAACACCCTCCTTGGTTAAACCGTAGTGTAAACTACTTTCACTGTTACCGACAACAGTATCATAAACCTTAAACTTCCCAACCGTTTCCTTGGTTTCAATCGTTGAAGTAGCGCTTAAATCTTTTTTGAAATGATTTTGAGAAAATAGGTGTTGCTTGCCCTTTGACGGACCTTCAGTAACTTCTAGCTTACAGTCACCATACGCGCTTGGTCCAGAAACGATCTTAGCCTTCGAGCCTTTCGGAAATCCGTACATTGGGTAATCACTTGAGAGAATCACCTGATCACCGACTTTAAAATCCACCCCCTCTTTTTTCTCTTGACCCTTTGTATCTCCACTTACTGGTGGCACCAATACTAGTTTATCTATATCGCACTCGTGATTATATCCGCCATCATTTTCGTGGCCCTTCTGTCTAACAACCGCGACAATCTTTTTACCGCCACCTCCACTATCCACGACCTTCAGACTATAAATTTTCCAAGTTGGCCCAACGTCACACGTATTACAGCCCAAAGAATGCCCTGGTGATAAAGTCACAATACTTCCCGCCGTAAAATTCGTCTCCACCCCATCCATAAGAACGTCCGCAGAAACACCGGTCTCAACTGCGCCGTTAATCAGAATGTCTACTGTTAGATCGTCATTAAATTTCTGGATCTTACCTTTCTGGAAGCTTGTGATATTTCCATAAGCATCTACAACAACCTTCGAAACCTCTTTGCCAGGAACATACTTCTCTTTCATTTTCTGCAACTTCTCAACTTTTGCCTTCTCTTTGGCGATTTCAATTTTCTTCTTAATCTCTGGATCAAGCTCAGAGAGTATTGTTATAGGCTTAGCATCACAGACCTTAATGTAATTGTCTAACGACTGACCATTTATTTCTGTTATCTTTGCGTCGGTGAAAGATTTTATCAAAGCATTTTTTTGATCTTGCGATGTGACCGCAATAAACCTAATGTCTTTGACGGCAACACCGTGACGAAAAATAATTTCGTTCGACGCTTTAAATCCAGATACACGCTGCTGCTCTAAAAGTTGCTCCGGTGTAACTCTGCTATTAAAATTATCCGGAGTGGTTGAGCCAAATTTGTCACTGTTGTAACAATAGTAATCCGTTCTGCCCAAAATGTCCGAGTCAAAAATTAGACAAATAGCGCCTCGAGAACTATTCTGTTCAAGGCTCGAATCAGGGCCAGACCACATCCTAGCGAAAATACCGTCAGCGCCTCCAGTCCCAATATCTGCAGAAGACGACATGCCTGAGACATTTACGCCTCGACTAAATCTTTGATGGGTTGAAATCAAAGCACCAACCTTGACCATACGGACCAAGCTTTCCTGTCCGGCAGTTATACTATGATATAAGTAAAACGGCCCCTTCTCCTTGATTTTTTCTGCGCGCCCACCCTCAACAAATGTTTGATATCCGGGCGCAACCTCAACCTGTTTGAGTCGCGACAGAATACTCTTCTCTTCTTCAGCATCAACCTGCCAACTATCCGGCAACTTGTGACTCCACCTATATCTATTTAGTTTATAGCCATTCTTCGCTGCTTCGTCTGGTATAGCAAGAGCATCCTTTATACCAATAACACCCTCAAGAATTTGTTCGAGTTCAGCGGCTATCTCATCGCCAGTTTTATCCTTCAGAGGATCTTTTGGTTTTCCCTTTTTTTCTAATACCATGCCCTCTGCAATTTGGGAGTATTTCGAAAATTCTTTATAATTAGCGACCCTTAGTGTGCCATCATTAGTATCCTCCAAAACAATCTCAATGTTTCCTCCTACATTGGTGTAGCCATATATTTTGTACAATTTCCCATCAGATTCGTCTTGATATAATTTGCCTTTGTCTGTTACAAAATAATTTACTCCCTTTTCAACCTCAAACTCTTTGCCATCCTGCCCCTTAACAACCTCCTTTGTAGCGACGGCACCACCAACTAACATGTCGAGATATGCCTCAACTTCAGGACAATCATAAAGATAATATGTGTAAGCGTTGTGAGAATTCGAATAAATCGGGATTAGAATTTTATCAACATTAGCATGGAGGTAATCTGCCGGCAACAATTCAAAACCACCATTGGAAAGAGATTTATATGCAGGAAAAGATGTGTCATCCTTAAATAACTTCGTACCATTAAAAACCTCCTTGTTAACAACAAACGTATCCGGCTTTTGTCCTGCCAGAAGGAAACCCTTATTCGTGTAGTAAAGACTACCATCACTGCCCTGAAATTTTATCCCGACTGCATCAAGCTGCTTCTTAAGATTTCCCAAAGTTAGCATTTTTATTTCCCCAGATTTAGTTATCTTCTTTTCCACGCCGCCCGCCTCCAAAACCATCGGTTCTTTTCCAATTTCTACCCTAACCAAACCATAGGAACTTCTTTTATCATTGCCATTTTCCTCAGTTTCGGCGACAATCAATCTGAGGTCGCCCAAATTTAATTTAAGTGCGTTGCAAAACGATACAGCCATCTGATTACCTCCGTAGACAATACTACTTTTCTTGGTGTCAGTGTTGGCCCGCAATGTTGCTGCCAAGGCATGCCACTTTGGCTTTCTTAACTTGAACATGATAGCAATCCTCTCCCCCTCGTTAATCACGTCTATCTCTTGATTCTTTATTGAATCACCATCTGCCGGAATTGAAACTCGAGGTAAAATAATTTTTTCCGCCTCCGCGGCTGATATATCTAAAGACTCTTTCCTTATATCTCTCCATGTATCACCGAAACGTGATCTACCGGCTTCGCGCCGACTCAATATCTCATGTTGTTTAGCTGATTCCATGAGATATATGTTATCACAAATTAATACCTACTTAAAATCTTTGGCCAGATCTCCAAGTTCATCCTTATACTTCTGCCCAACTTGCATTATGGCCTTCATCTGATCCATGCCATTATTTTTCACGAGGTTTTGTGCTTCCTCGGCAATCTTCTGAAATAGTTCTGGATTTTTTGAAACGAGTGCAATTAATTTATCTTGCTGTTCGGGAGAAATACCAGAACCTTTTAGCTGTTGCTGCATCGCCTTTTTTATGAAGAAATCTTTAAGTCCCATTTTATATATAGTGATTAATTTTTTAGCGGCGAGGTTAGTCTGATTTGTAATGGTCTGGCCGAGTCTACCGCCAGGTAGACGAAGGAGATCCGATGACCTTACAAATCAGGACTAACGAGCGTGTACGAAATTTAAACCTTAACAATAAACTTAGCGATAAGTAACGCAACAATATTGGCAACCTTGATCATTGGATTGATGGCTGGTCCAGCAGCATCTTTGTACGGATCTCCAACAGTGTCACCCGTAACAGCAGCTTGATGAGCTGGAGACCTTTTCCCACCATGATGCCCCTCCTCAATATATTTCTTAGCATTATCCCAGGCTGCTCCACCAGAGGTCATAGAAAGTGCAACGAAGATTCCAGTAACAATTACACCGACAAGCAAACCACCGAGCGCTTCAGGTCCTAAGACAAATCCTACAAGAACAGGAATAACTACTGGGATAAGTGCAGGAATGATCATCTCTTTAATGGCAGCTTTTGTCACAATATCAACCGCGGCGGCATAGTCTGGTTTAGCTGTGTACTCCATAATCCCCTTAATTTCTCGAAATTGCCTTCTGACCTCTTCAACAATTGATCCCCCAGCTTTTGCTACAGCCTCCATAGCAAGAGCACCGAAGAAATAAGGCATCGCACCTCCGAGCAAAAGACCAATCAAAACCCTAACATCACTTAAATCAAACAAAACTTTAGTTGCCGAGGCAGTGCCAAGTTCTTGAATATATGCAGAGAACAAAACTAGTGCGGCTAACCCGGCCGAAGCGATAGCGTAGCCTTTTGTGACTGCTTTTGTTGTGTTGCCAACGGCATCAAGAGGATCAGTGACATTGCGAACTGACTCTGGCAGTCCGGCCATCTCGGCAATTCCTCCAGCGTTATCTGTAATAGGACCAAAGGCGTCGATCGCGATAATTATGCCCGAAAGTGAAAGCATGCTCATTGTTGCAAGTGCGATTCCATACAGACCTGCGAAATAGAAAGCCGTCCAGATGCCGGCAACAATCGTAAGAATTGGCAGAGCGGTTGATTGCATAGAGATAGCGAGACCTGCAATCACATTTGTGCCGTGTCCAGTTGTCGAAGCTTGAGCAATGTGCTGAACGGGATAGAAACTCTTTGAAGTGTAATACTCAGTAATAACTACAATTAGGATTGTGACAACGATACCAACCATAAGAGGCCAGAAAATGTTCACAGTCGCCGGCAAAACTACAAGCGAATTTGCAGAAGTTAACCACCAGAAGAGAGCGATCTGTGCGACGATCGTGGCGCTGAGTCCTTTGTAAAGTGCCATCATAATTCCGCCACCTTCTTTAAGTTGAACGAAAAATGATCCAACAATTGAAGCAACGACAGATAAGGCTCCAATTAACAAAGGCAAAAGCAAAATACTCTGATCACCAGGGAAAAGAAGATTACCTAAAAGCATCACAGAGATACCAGACACAACATACGTTTCAAAAAGATCCGCAGCCATGCCCGCACAGTCACCAACGTTATCTCCAACGTTGTCTGCAATAACCGCTGGATTCCTGGGGTCATCCTCAGGGATTCCGGCTTCAACCTTACCAACCAAATCTGCACCAACATCCGCTCCCTTTGTGAAAATTCCCCCGCCAAGTCTTGCAAAAACAGAGATCAAAGATGCACCAAACCCAAGACCAACCAGTGCACTTACATCTCTGGTAAACCAATAAAAAGCGGTTAAAGAAAGTAAAGCAAGACCGACAACAATGAATCCGGTGACAGCGCCACCTCGAAACCCAAGAGCGAAGGCCCGCGGAATTCCGTACTTAGCCTCTTCAGCGACACGGGCATTGGCTTTAACAGAAAATCACCAGAAGATTTCTTTAAAACTCCGACTGCCAATATAATACCGTACAGTACAGAAACAATAGAGGCAACGAAGGCAATTAATAAGATCGTGTCCATAAAATATTATTAATATTAATGTTTATTAAAAAACTATGCGAATTGACGCATGGCAACTATTGTAACTATTTGGACAATATTTTGCAATAAGTATATGAATTATGTAGTATTGCAAAAGAAAACGCACTTTGACCGGTTAAGAACAGGAGGCCAAAAATGCCTAATATACATTTGAGTGTGGTTGACCGAAAATATGTTCACTCAGCAACTTTTGGAATGCTTTGCAATGATGTTGATGCTGTGAATGCTCTATTAAGAGAATTGGCCGGCAAGCCGGATCCAGACAAGCCACCCAAAGCTGTTCGAGTTAGAGACCGAATGGACTTTATTCGGATAGCTCTGCAGGACAATCTTCGTTGGGTTGTAGCGAGAGATATCGACAAGAGCTCACAGAAGGAACCGAATATTGTAGGAATGGCTATGGTTCACTGGATGGAACTTGGCTCTAAAATCAACGCATATGTCGACGACATCGTAGTGCTCGAAACATATCGAGGCCAAAAGATCGGTAAGAAGTTGATGGAGGAACTAATCAAGACTGCAAAAGATGTCGGTGCAGAATGTGTTGATCTCACAAGTAAACCCAGTAGAACAGTGGCAAATCTGATGTATGTGAAGATGGGTTTCGAGAAGCGAGATACAAACTACTACAGGCTAAGGATCTAAACACAAAAACCGCGCCAACTAAATGTTGGAGCGGCTTTTCTTATTCAATTATCTAGATGCTATTTTTCGGTAACACGACCAATGGAATCCTTTGTCATTTGCCATAGCCCACATCGCGAGCTTGATATTATCTTCAGTGCTGAAGTAATCCAATTTCTCGCCAAGCTTCTTGGAGAACATATCGAAGGTTGGTTTATGAAATTGGTAAATTCCATACGCCTTCCCACTATCTCCACGTGCATTGACCTTAAAATCGGATTCACAGTCCGCAATCGATATTGCCAGATCTACTCGCACACCGTATTGCTCCGCGTACTTCTTTATAAGTTCAACGACACAATCTTTGCTCTTACTGTCGGTATCGCACGCGCTTACGACAACCTGAGCTGATTCTGACGAAATGTTAAATTTATCGTTTTGTGATGACCATTGGGGTGTTACGAGAAGATTCACGGCAACGAGCGCTGTTGCAAGCGACTTCCCAGCTATTGATGGTAAAATAATTTTTCAATTAAATCTGCCGGTTCATTCTCCGAGCATCGCAAAATCGACTAAACTTTGCCAAACCCTATCAGTCAAAGAAGCGTTTCCACAAAACATCCCTTTTACTATTGAATCCATCTACCTTGGGCAGATGGAAAGGAAAACTAATATTATTTTGTAAACCCGCTGTTTACAATCCTGCCAAAAGATTGTGAGATACATAGTAGCAAGCATGAGCAAAACTGTCAACCGAAAGTCTTCTCCAATCCCCAATGTCCCCTGAAACGACTCATCGTTCTTAACGCAAATGTCCCCTCAAATTGGAGGGCGCGAGACAGACGGTTTCCTTTCCATGATGATGGTTACATGAATATCATTATG
>JACQCW010000057.1 GCA_016201425.1 Candidatus Vogelbacteria bacterium
AACAATTTGTTCCAAGCCATAATATTCGAGATGCTCGTGGCAAATAGTGTCGTAAGAATTACGTTCCAACATAAGGGGCATATAACTTTGTTCAAACACCCATATTCCGTCAACGGCATCCAGAACACTGGCCACTTGCCGCGCAAAATCAACCGGGCTTTCCAAATCATAAAACATCGAAAAAGACGTTACTACTTTTGCCTTTTTTCCAGGCAAATGCTTGGTTAGCACTTCGGCAGAAAAGAAGTCCGGAATCAAACTTACATGGGACGGGTAGTAGGCAGAAAACTTTGCACCCGTCGGATCGATACCGACCAATTGTAAATCCTTAGGGTATGCCGACAATGTTGTACCATCGTTACTTCCAATATCAACAACCAAATCACCCTGTTGCAGCTTCACTCTACTTTGAATTTGTCGTACTTTATTGTGCAGATGACTAACCATGCTAGAGTTCAATCCTGACCTATAGCCATAATTCTCCCCATACATCTCACCCAAATCGTAACTGTGTTCCAACTGAAGTAGTCCGCAACAATGCTCATCGCCATGACATTTAACCAGCCTCAAAGGACCTTTTGTCAAATTGGCCTCGTTGTTTACCTTAGGAAAAACTCCGGTTAAATACTGCTCCCCCAAATCAACCACGAGAACGAGTTCAGGATTACCACAAACGCGGCATTTGCTAACTTTCTTAATCATTACCGTTTTTCCTCATAAATTTTGTTACTTGGACGCATTATAACATCCAGTTTTACCCCTTAGACCGCAGAGTCATGATTTTGCCCCAGCAGCCGCCCCAATAGCGTTGAGAATATCTGCTATTCGACGCGTGGCGCCCCTCCCGCCGTCGCGAACTACTGAAGCAAGGAACTCACTGCGCTGAGCTGCATGACGCTGAAGAATTCCGGCTCCCGCATCGTCCACAATCTCGCGCAATGCTTCCACGATATCAACTTCGGAACGAGGCACCATAACAGTGACCTTGCCCCTGTAATCCGCACTTCTTAACGCGCACTTTATACGACTTTCTTCAACTGAGCCGCAAACCAGTTTTTCTCGAACTGCATCGGTCTGACGTAATCCAGTGTCGAGTGAAGTCTTCTGTGGTTGTAGTACGTCAGCCAGTCAATTACTTCATCCATCGCCTGACGTCGTGCTTCAAACCGCATGCCGTATTTTGCTAGCGCGCCCTGAAATGCATGACTGCAATACTGACTGCCACGATCCGAGTGAAAGATCAGTCCCGGCTCTGGCCGTCGTCTGAACCAAGCCATCCTGAGCGCATCCGTCACCAAGCTGGTCTGCATGTGTGGCTGCATGCTCCAACCCACAACCTGACGGCTGTAAAAATCAAGAACCACCGCCAGATATAACCAGCCTGCATCGGTCTGGATATACGTGATGTCGCTTGTCCACACGCGGTCGGGCGCTTCTGGCTGAAAGTTGCGGTTGAGCAAGTTCGGCGCAATCGGCAACGGTCCTGAGTACATCAGCAACATCACGCTAGAGTGGGCTAAGGAGCGCTCGATCGGATTGAACATCCAGCCCGGACAGCCGCAACAAAACGCTTATGTTGAACGCTATAACCAACCGCACGGTACGTTACGAATGGTTGAGCCCTCAGCTAGATGAAGTGCAGGACTTTGCCACGCGGCGGCTCTGGCAATACAATCACGAACGCCCCAATATGGCCCTAGGTGGGATTACGCCAAAACAGAAATGGCCTTGGCGGCTTAACCTCTACTTCAGGCTCATGCTAATAATGGGGGGGATTACCCACCTCTCTGCCAACAAATCCAGCTGCTCCGGTTATGAGTATGCGCGTGGCTAAAACTCCTCATGAGTTTTTTCGCCATCCTTCTCGTACCAATGCAATTAGCACCCCGAAAAATAGTCCGAGAAATAAGCCCATAGAAAGCGCCTGAAACTCTTTTTTTGGTACGGGTTGTTTAGGAATCGACATTGGAACAATCAACTTTGCTGGATGCAAAGAAGAGAAAATAGCCTCATCTTCCAATTCATCAATACGAGTTCGTAGCCAACTGATTTTATTTACTTTATCTAGGTATGCGAAATTCGACAAATCTGCTTTTTTTATCTTTTCCAATTGTTGGAATTCTTCCTGGTATAACTGTTTATACCTTATCACTAGATCTTGCTTTCCCCACAAGCTCTCTTCTATGAGACTATGTTGCTGTGTCACAATCATCGCGACAATAGCATTTGAACAACCTTTTACTACCTCTAAACTAGGCCCCTCAACTCTCACTTCCACTACATTCGTTAAAATTTTAGATGGCTCTATTTTCACAACTCCATTAAGATATTCACCCAATTCATCCCCTGCAGGCATATCACAGCTCCGCTTGACTTCGGCTGGATAAGCTAAAGAGCTGCGCAGACGTTCTGCTAAAGTGACGGGACTTTCAATATCATTGCCATTAACCTCTTTCGTTGAAGTAGTATATTTTTGTGCCATTTGAAGTTGAATTTTTGCTTCAAACTTAGCAGGTTTCAATATCAGCATGGTCACCGAAAGTACTAAGCCTGCCACTCCAAAAAATACAATTAATTGAGCATTATGCTTAAGGTATTTAAATATCTCCCGTACACTAATTTCTTCCATTTCTGTATTTGCTATTTCATTTTGCATATCGCTTAATCCTTGATGGTGAGAGGTGGCTCCACTAGATTGGACAGTAATAGTCACTTCTTAAGGGAAACCTTGCGTTAAACGCCTAAACTGCTTTAAGCAGTTCAGGCAGATTGTCGTAGTAGAACTCATCTGGCGTTTTATCGTCAAGCGACGAATGAGGTCTTTCCTGATTGTAGAACTTAAAATATTTCACTAACCCCTTTTTGCATCGTTGACGCAGTCATAAGCAGTAGATACACTTCTTCTCATTTGACACTTCGTGCTTTCACCAGTTGCTACCGCCAAATACATCGGGCTCTGATTCTAATAATGCCGTTTCCACTCGGATATTTGGTTGGCGAGAAGTCGCACTGTTCCGGTAACTCAGCTAACCTTCTGGCACCCCGTATCGCGGCTAAAGCCACTTTTGCCTTGAATGCCGGTACGGATTCCTTCTCGTCCTTCTCATGCGCTTGCCCCTCAGTTTGCCGTGCCATCCACGGTCTCGGTTGAGCAAGATTACCACTTAGCATAATGTCCGAAAAAACGTTACCACCTCTGTTCGGCGCAATCGACAAGCTGTGCCTCCATCTTGAATTCCGGTGTGTACGCTGCTCGCTTACTTTTTTCAGTTTTTTTCGCTCTGCGATTTATGATTTCTCTACAACTATTTTTACAAAAGCTTATCCTTCATGGATGGAAAGTTTTTGGCGTTCTCTCTAATTAGTAAACGGCTAAGAGCAACTCCTACACCCATCAAGAACCATACATAATCTAGTGTGAAATAATGATACAAGAGATTCCCCAATATAATCGTAACGTAAGCAGCTAAAAGTCCAGCTAAAGCATGCCGCTCCAAACTGTTTTCATTCGATACAAATAACCCTCGCCACATGTATCTCCCCACCCAAAACATAAACATAAACTGAAGACCTGCTCCAACTATTCCGGTCTGCCCAAGAATATCCAAATGATGCGAATGAGATCCAGCCCAACCTCTGCCTCCATCATCGGGCTGCCACGGTGAAGCATTCACACCTAGTCCAACACCAAGAAATGGACTTGTTGAAAATGCTTTCAATCCTGCCAGTCTCGTTTCGAAATGCTCTCCCATTGACTCTTTATCATTCGATCCTGGATTAATCATATCCTCGAATCGGGAAGACAGAATACCCGTCACGTTGGGTAAATCAGCATTCA
>JACQCW010000058.1 GCA_016201425.1 Candidatus Vogelbacteria bacterium
CGGAGACTACCTCTATTCTTGCCTCTGTCCTGCTTTCTCTTAAGTGGATGAATCCCGAGAACTTCCTCAATAAGTATCTTAATTTGGCTTACTGAAGAACCGTTGTGGGGTAAGGGTGGTTTGGGGGTGTGAGGAGATACTATCTGATCTATTGACAAAAATATAAAATCGTACTAGTATATCCGTGAATTTGAACTTTGACTTTAACTGTAATTCAGCGACAAAACGCTGGAAAGAGAGGCTGTATGTTGAGCTCACTTTCGGATCTGTTTGGTTCTGGTGCTACTCCGGCGGGATTGCCTACTAAAGAGGGCGTAGCGATCAAACAGGCAATGGTCGATCGCAATTGGCAGAAGTATTTTGGGGAAAATTATTTTCACGATTACTGGCACGGTGGCGATGGTCCTTGTAGTCATAACGATCCGTGTGGGGCGGGCTCTATTGTCTACGGTGGCAACGTGGTCAGTGTCCTGATTTTAATTATTTTCTCCTTCGTTTACTATAACGGGGGAATCAGTAATCAGGGGTATGGAATCTGGTTGTCGGTCGCGGCTCTTTTGACTAGCATTTCTCTTGGGGTTCCTATTCTTTCCACATGGTGGAATCGAGGCAGAATTTACCAGAGCTATTTCAAGCAGTACAGCAATCCAAGAGTTTGGAACCAGACGTTGCTTCCGGTTGTGCGTGGAATGGTTGCCAATAAGTATGACCCGATCATTGCAGATCATGAGGCAAGTCTGAAACACTTTCAGGCGTCTCTCGAAAGATCTTTGGCAGAGAAGGAGTATGCCTCTTCGCCTGAGAATCCCGTAACGGATCGTGGCGCGACTCTTGAGAAGATCGACAAGATCCTTCTTGAAACTCGGACCAAGATAAGTATGACTCAGGCCAAGATCGGTGACGTTAAGATTACAAAGGATCTCGCGTTGGGCAAGATCGATGAGGTTGAGGCTGAGACGACTCAGATGACTCGTGGTGACGACAGCTCGAAGATTGACGTGCTGGGCGTGGTTAACCGTCTGGCTAAGGGTGCTGGACTTACACCAGTTGCTGTCCCGTCCGATAGTGTCGACCAGGCTATCTTGGTCAACAGAATGACGCGAGACGAGATTCGTAAGGTTGAGGCGGGGATGCCAAAGGTGATCAAGAGCAAGGACGAAGTTGGTGTTTCTAAGATCAAGCTCCCTACTAGTGGAACCGCGGTGGTGAAGGCATAATTAGTTGCCCTCCGATGAAAATCGGAGGGCCTTTTCTTTTTTCAAATTTACGCATAGAATTGCACATATGTCTAAACTATTCATAGTCGCTACTCCAATTGGTAATCTCGATGACATAACACATAGAGCTGTTGAAACATTGAAAAATGTGGATGTGATTTTGTGCGAAGATACCAGAGTTACTAAGAGACTTCTTGAGAGATATGCAATAAGCAAACCGACTCTTTCTTACCACTCGCAAAGTAAGTTAAGTAAAACTGACTATATAATTGATCTTCTTAGGAAGGGCAAAGATTTGGCGCTCGTTTCAGATGCTGGCACACCAACAATTTCAGACCCTGGAGTTGTGTTGGTCGAAAAGATTAGAGAAGTCTTGGGCGATGAAGTTACTATCATACCAATCCCTGGGCCATCAGCGTTTGTCGCTGCTTTGTCTGCTAGCGGTCTACCGACACACGAGTTCACATTCTTGGGATTCCTACCGCATAAAAAGGGGAGACAGACGTTGTTTGCTGATATTGCAGAAAGTAAGAGAACAACTGTTTTTTATGAATCACCACATCGTTTTCTAAAATCACTTGAGTCACTTCAGGTCGTTCTATCACCAGATCGGCTGATTGCAGTCGGTAGGGAACTTACAAAGATATATGAGGAGATAAAAGTTGGGACTGTGTCAGAAATTTTAAAATATTATAGCGAGAACGGAGATAAGGTTCGAGGTGAGTTTGTGGTTATTGTGTCACCAAAGTAGAAGCTTCATCCCTAAATTACTTTTTCTGCTCACTGACATGAGGGAAATTCGCGATAAAAGCAACTTAGGTATTCCGCTGTCTTTGCACTTTTTCTGTTTAAATATATACTAAATAGTATGAATAAAATGTGGAAATATTGGTTTGGGATAGTGTTATCAGTTCTTGTGGCCCTCATGCCATTTTTGGGTTTTCCAAGAGGCATGAAAGACATTATGTACATGCTTTTTGGGATCATTCTTATCGTCATTTTCTTCTCAATCTCAAAGGACAAAGTGAGGGCTGAAAGGTCTTAATCAGTGGTTGGTATATCAAGCAACCCTCATTCCTCTGGCTTCATAAATACCGTTTCTTTTTTTGCCCCCGCCCGAATCAGTGTACACATAAGGAACTCTACTACCCCTACAGTATAGTGTTTGATATTCTACCTCTTCTAGCTCATCATTCGGATCGGTAATAGATTCAGAATAAAGTTTGATTCCTATATCGCTAACCTTTTGTTTTGCGAAGTTAATTACAGCCTCTTCTATCTTTGGGTTTAGATTAACTGAATAGATACGTTCCAGGAATACGCATGGGTTACCGTTTCCATCTTCAAGTAGTCTCATTATACTTCTTGCAATAATTACACCCTCCTCATTTAAAATCTGAAGAATTTTGGTATTAGGGTCTTGTACATATGCTAAGAGTCCGAAGTTTAGGCCCCCGTTTGAGTTAAAGTTCTGACATGAGGGCACGGGTTCTTCTCCAATGTAGAAATATCTTTCTAGGTCGAGATCATCTGTGATAGATAATTCTGATTTAGAGATTTTACTGCCTTCAAAAATCTGATCTCGCGCCTCTTTAACAAGAGTTTTTAATTTATCGATATCAGTTTTGAATTCAGGATATTGTTTTAAGATACCTCTTTCCAGTGTTCTCCAAACTTGGTCTAGTCCAATATTTTTACCTTCGACATTAATCGATTTATTCTGGAGTTCATGATTGCTCATTTTAGAGAGCTTGCCTAAATACAAGAGAGCTCTCAATTGATTGATTTTTTCTTCGTTGTCTTTAATGAACTGCTTTTTCTCATCTGCGTCCTCGATATTTTCTAGTTTTTCAATGATACTTTTGTATTCAGTTAAAATGTCTCCGTATTCTTTATGTATTATTCCGTCTATATGGTTATCAAAAAGCGCCTGCGATAAACTTTTTTCTATCGCTTGATGCAGATTTTCTAAAGATATGTTTAGTTGTTCAGTTAGAGTTGATTTCGATGTGCCTATCCACTGCTTATATTGTTTTAAAGACATCTGTGCTGGGATAACATTGTCTCTTTTAAGCTCATTAAGAGCGTCTTCGCCTTCTACACCAGATTCTCCCCACCACCTTGTTTTGGTATAGGTTCCGGCGATCAGTTTCTCGATCAGTTGCTTCATTGCGGTCGACATCTCCATGTCTTCTTCGCAACTGTCGCCATAATAGATCGCCATAGCCTCTAAAAGTTTTGGGCTAGGTTGATTTACTGATTCATTAATTGAATTTATATTTACTCCAGCAATGTTAAGGAGTGTGTTAATAAGACGCTCCCGTATTTTGTTATTTATCTGTAGTATGTTTTTATCCGAAATTTCAAACTGCGTCTTATCAGCTATTCCATACTTTAGGGAAAGCATCGCGGTTTTTATTAGCTCTTTCTTTTGAGTTTGTGACATCTCGCCTATGACATTTATGTTTTCACTAAACCACGTACATTGAGATAAAGCTAAAATATCTTTGAAGATCGCCCTCAGATCAGAGTTAATATGTTCCAGTTTTAGAATTTCAGTACCACCACGTTCAATCTCGTCTTTAATAATCTCGTTGATTTTGCGTTCGTAGATTTGATAAATCGGATATTTTCGCATAACCCCTATGGCTGAAGAATAAAATGACTCCACAGTTGTAGAACTATCTATCTCTTGCTCAAGGTTTATAATTGGATTATTGTTTCTAATTAGTTCCTGGATTTCCGGTTTTAGATAGGAATATGAGAAAACGTCGCCACCAGGATCGTATTTATTTTTGGTGTTTAAAAAAATTAGTTTATCGATATTATTTACTATAAAGTCGTTGTATTCTTTATCGCCGTTTCCCCAACACTTATTTAAAACTTTTAAGACCACTTCCACACGGTTTGGAAATTTTTTTGTATATTCATGCGCTTCGGTGGCCGCCTTTTGTCGTATGTCGTGAATCAAAATATTTACGTTGTCCGAGAAATAAATTTCGCTTGCGATTTTAAACACCAAAAATTCATTTTGATTCATAAGGTCTTTAGTCTTTTCGCGTAGTTTCGTGAAAAAGTCGTTTGTGTCTATTCCCGGGTTTTCTTTAGTCAATGCATAAACAGTGTTAGCGCACGACAAAGCGCTAAATTTACCATTAGGAGTATCTAGATAACTTAGTAATGCATCCTGTGCCTTTATTTTGGAAAGTATTAACTTTGTAAATTCGTGGTTTTCAAAAATATCTTTCTCTTTAATTTTGTCGGCACACTTTATAAAAGCATTGATGATTTCTTTGGCAGGCAGGACGTCAATCAGATGATGAAGTCTGTATGATATTTCTGGATTGTTAAAGATAGCTTCCGGGTCTTCTTGAAGTTTACTAAGTAGAGTATTTGCGGCTAGCTCGCGATATTTTTTTACTAATCCAGCCTTTTGTTGATTTTCGTTTGATGCTTTTGCGAGAATACTAAGGGCTAGTCCTACGCCGACCTCGTGAGATTGCAGATTTGATTGGATTATTGTGCCCAGTTCATCCTCTGAAAAAACGCGCAATAGTATATCTGTCGAATAGATAAATTTACTTACGTCCTCCGTAATGGCCTTCTTAGCCAGATAGTTAATTTTTGCTTGTCTTTTCTCGAATTCCTTATCATCAGAAATAAATTTTCTAAACGCATAGATAAGTTGCGGATAGTACGACACAAGACGTTCTTTGTCGCCAGTTATTAATTTATCTAGCTGGTTTATAGATATGAAACCATTTTCGATCGCATAATCTAAATTGCTAAACCATGCCGCTGGCATCTTTTGATTTATGGAATTGATGATTGCCCGCTTAGAGCCTTCACTTAAAATAGTAAATAGTTTTGGCATATTCCTGATGACTCTGTTCAAGATTATTTGGTTGCCTCCGTCGAGATCAGTAATAATTGCTTTTACAGCCTGTTTTTCAAATCCAAGTGTAACTAGTTTTTCTATCTCTTCTGGCCCAGAAAGATTAAATATGTATCCTTCCTCTTCGATCTTAGACAAGAGCTGTTTAATTTCTGATTTGTTTAACCCCGTTTCGTCTATATGCGTAAAAATAGGTATGGAAGATTCGTTCATTTGGCAAAGCAGTCCAATCTTCTTGGCGCTGGTCAGGCCCTCGGTGTATTCACTAAAGTTATTGAGGGCATGTTTTGCCTCCCTGGTGAGCATTCTGTCATAAATTTCAAAATACTCGTTTCTTAATCTTACGGAGTCGGGATCGTTCTTAAAATTATTTATGTCCGGATATTCATAATCCGATGCGCCAATTTTTAGAATTTCGTCCATTCGAGCTGTATCCGTCTCTCTTCCAAAGAATTTTCGGCTTAAAAATAAATACCCGTGCGGATCTGTGGCTTTGTCAATGAATGTTTTTGCGCGATTAGGATCAATAAGGGATTCCGCACTCATTAACTCCTCTGCGTTATCAACATGATTGAAGTATCTAGAAAGGATTGAGTGTTGTTCCGTTGTTCTATGTTTTTGTTTTTCCTTCCATCTTTCCACTTCTTCCTTATGTATTTTGACTGCCTCGTGGGCTGGCATACCGTTTGTGTCAATGCCCATGTTTTTTTTAGGTGCGATATCAGTGAGGTTTTTGTATCGCAAAAGCATGAGCACGGATCTATGGTCATCACGTGATTTTAATTCGTCCACAACCTCTTGCTTTTGTTCGTAAGCGTAGTAGGGGAATCTTTCCATGCACATATAAAAGGCCTCGAGGTACTTGGCTGGCTCCAAAACCTTGGCCATATATTGTGCTAGTTTGACGAGCTCGTCGCTTCCATGGACGTCATTCGCACCTATTAGATTAACGATTTTTACCGCCTCATCTTTGGTTACTGTGCCAGCGAGCATTAATTGTTCAAATATTTCGGTCTGCGATTCTAATTTTAGCTTTTCAAATGATTTTACGTATTCATCTTTTATTTCTGTAAGCTTATCTTTTGGCAGTTCTGAGAAATCGATTCGTCCACCTTTTTCGTAATCGTAAAGTATTCCTTCTGCCGAGGTTTGCTTGAGAGAATTTATCGTATGTTGCTCAAATTTTTTATTCTCTTTCATAATGAGAGATTATATCATATAATTAATACCAATGGCGGATGAGAAAAATAAAGACATAACGTATTTTGCTGAGACGGATTTTCGAAGTAAAAATATACCTTTTGGTATTAAGGCTTTGGATCGCGCGAGGCACATATATGTAATCGGTAAGACGGGTATGGGTAAGTCGACTCTACTCGAGAATATGACCGCGCAGGACATTGCTGTTGGCAACGGTGTCGGTTATATGGACCCTCACGGAAGTTCGGCCGAACTCTTTCTCGACTATATCCCGAAGGAGAGGATCGAGGACGTAATATATTTTGCTCCGTATGATCTCGACTTCCCAATTGCTTTTAATGTCATGGAGGATGTTGGCAAGGATCAGAGGCACCTGGTCGCCAACGGTCTCATGGCCGCATTCAAAAAGATTTGGCCGGATGTGTGGTCGGCAAGAATGGAATATATCTCCATGAACATCATCTTGGCTTTGCTTGAGTATCCTGGTTCAACTCTGCTCGGTGTCAACAGAATGCTTTCAGATAAGGCATATAGGAAGAAGGTCGTGGAGAACTGCACAGACCCTGTTGTGAAGTCATTCTGGGTTGATGAATTTGCTAAGTACAGCGAAAAGTTGATGGTTGAAGCTAGCTCCTCTATTCAAAATAAGTTCGGACAGTTTGTTTCAAATCCATTGATTAGAAATATTGTTGGTCAACCTAAGTCGACATTTGATATTCGAGATGTAATGGATGGCAAAAAGATTCTTATAATGAACTTGTCAAAAGGGCGAATGGGAGAGTTGAATGCCAACTTGATCGGAGGCATGCTTATTACCAAAATTTATCTGGCTGCCATGTCTCGCGCCGGCGAAGATCCGATGTCGTTAAAAAAGTTGGCCCCGTTTTATTTTTTCGTTGACGAGTTTCAATCTTTCGTTAACGATTCATTTAAAGATATTTTGTCTGAGGCGAGAAAGTATAAATTGTGTTTAACGTTGGCTCATCAATATATTGAACAAGTGCCTGAGGAGGTGCGAGATGCGGTCTTTGGTAACGTCGGTACGACCATTGCTTTTAGAGTTGGGCCTCTTGACTCTGAAATGTTGGAGAAGGTTTTTGCTCCTAAATTTGTGGCTGAAGATCTTGTAAATCTTGGTTTTGCCCAGATATATTTGAGTTTGATGATAGACGGTGTTGGTTCGGCACCTTTTTCGGCTAAGACCTTGCCGCCACTCGCCAAGCCGGCGGTGTCGTATAGACAGCAGGTTATAGACTTTTCACGAAAGACTTACGCAAGGTCGCGCGCGGATGTTGAGGAAGAGATAAGGAAATGGCACGAAGCTCCGCCGGTTGACACTCTGGGTGGTGGTGCGTTAGCAGCATCTGGTGGCGATAAATTTTCGAAGCCTGCTTTTCCTAAGCCATCTGCGTTCGCCACTTCTGCTCCACAAGATCGATTTAGCTCTCCGTCTCCCGGACTTTCGTTTGGTCAGAAGCCACCACAGTCTGCCTATGTTAAACCATTTGCGAATAAGTTCTCTACACCTCCGGCAAGGTCAGTGCAACCTCAAGCATTTTCGAAACCAGCTTATTCTACTAATAAACCTCTTACCCCAGAAACCCGTTCTCAAGTGGCGAAAAGCCAAAATTTTTCAGAACAGTCCGCAGTAAAGCCACCTCAGCCTCAGGTAGCGTCTGTCCCGATGTCGGTAAACAACCAAAGACCGGCATCATTCGCGACACCTCAACCTGCGGCACCCAAAAGATTTGAGAATCAAGTTTTGAAGATAGAACAAGAGACCATCCAGCCAAAGATGTCTTTGAGTGACTTGTCGAGAGGTTCGAATGGTATGGTTGATAAAACAAAATCAACTGGCAAGAATATTGGAGACTTAAAAAATGCCATCGCACAGGCAATCAAAACGGGACAGACCGCTCCGAAGAAAATCGAGATCAAGGTTGACATAAAGCCAGAGATTGAAGATTTGTCATCAAGAGTTATAGATGATCCTGCGCAAGATGCTATTAAAACACCAGTATCACCGCTACAACCACCTGTTGGGCAACAAACCAAAACTGCTGATGAGCAGGTTAAAGAGATTCCAGAGGATGTGTTAAGAAAGATTTTGGACACTGAAACCAATAAGGGGTAACCTGGGTTGTATTAACATTGCATGCAGCCTACAACTATAAATAAAAAGACTGTTCTGGTGACTGGGGGAGCCGGTTTTCTTGGTTCAAATTTGTGTGAGAAGTTATTAGACAGAGGACATGAGATCATCTGTCTGGACAATTTTTTTACCGGTAATAAGTCAAATATTTCTCATTTGTTAGGTCACAAGAATTTTGAATTAGTCCGACACGATGTGACCGTGCCCATCCAGATTGAAGTTGATGAGATTTATAACTTGGCCTGCCCGGCATCGCCCGTTCATTACCAGTTTGATCCGGTACAAACAATTAGGACGTCTGTATTGGGTGCCATCAACATGCTTGATCTTGCTAAGCGTCTTAAGTGCCCAATTTTACAAGCATCTACCTCTGAAGTCTATGGAGATCCAGATGTCCATCCCCAAGTTGAACACTATTGGGGTAATGTGAATCCGATTGGCCCGAGGGCGTGTTACGATGAGGGAAAACGTGCTGCCGAGACTATCTTTTTTGATCACTACCGACAATACGGTGTACCGATTCGAGTTGTTAGGATTTTTAATACGTATGGTCCAAACATGTCTGCAAATGATGGGCGAGTGGTTTCTAATTTTATCGTTCAGGCACTTAGCGGTCAGGATATAACAATTTATGGAGATGGTTCTCAGACAAGATCATTTCAATACGTCGATGATCTAATCAGAGGAATAATTTTAATGATGGAAAATAGTAACGGTTTTATTGGCCCGGTAAATCTTGGCAACCCGGGGGAATTTACCATTAAGGAGCTAGCAGAAAAGGTTATAGAGATGACTGGCTCAAAAAGCAAGATAGTTTATAGGGATTTGCCAATAGACGATCCGAGAAAAAGAAGACCTGATATAACTTTAGCAACATCTAAGTTAGACTGGGAGCCTGTAGTGAAGTTAGAACATGGCCTTGCAAAAACCATCGAGTTTTTTAAGAAGGCATTGGAGATTTAACTTTCATGAAAAAAGTTTTAATATACTCTTTCGCATATTATCCTCATGTGGGCGGCGCCGAAGTGGCGATCAAAGAAATCACAGACAGACTTACTGATTATCAGTTTGATCTTATTACCTACAACTTTGGAAATGAAAAGAAAGAAGAGAGGGTTGGGAATATAAATATTTATAGAATTACTGCTCCAACAAAGTTTTTGTTTCCTAAATTATCTTTTTTAAAAGGGATTATTTTACACAGGAAAAACAGTTATGACGTGGTTTGGGCGATGATGGCTAATACCGGATTCGCAGCTCTTGCGTTAAAGTTATTTTTCCCAGGAATCAAGTTTGTTTTAACTATACAAGAAGGTGATCCGGTATCAAGAATTAAGAGACGCGTTTGGTTTGTTTATCCCATATTTCAGATGGTGTTTAAACGAGCAGATATTGTAACGGCGCTTTCAAACTATTTGGCTGATTTCGCTCGATCGATGGGTGCAAAGAAGGCTGAGGTTGTGCCAAATGGAGTTGACTTAAATAGGTTTGCAATTAAAGGTAGTGCCGGAACTATTGGTGATAAAAATAAGATTGTTTTAATATCGACCAGTCGACTTGTTAAAAAAAATGCAATAGGCGATATTATTAGATCACTAAAGTTTTTACCTGAGAACGTAGTTTTTAGATCTATTGGTTTGGGTATGGAGGAGGTGGCGCTTAAAAATTTAGTTGATGAGCTTGGGTTGGAAGATAGAGTAGAAATGTTGCCATTTGCCTATCACGATCAGATGGTAAATCAGTTAAGTGCTTCAGACATTTTTATCAGGCCGTCTCTTTCAGAGGGGCTCGGTATCTCTTTTCTTGAAGCCATGGCTGTTGGTCTGCCTATTATAGCCACCAATGTTGGCGGCATTCCAGACTTTTTGACCGATGGTAAAACTGGCCTATTTTGTGAAGTTAATAATCCAAAGAGTATAGCCGATAAGGTTATGCGATTAATTAAAGAACCAGATCTTTACAAGTCTCTTTCACGCAATGGAAGAACGTTGGTCGAACAAAAATATAATTGGGATATGATCGCCTCCAAATTTAACCAGCTTTTTATTTAGTCTTTACCTTTTTTTCCAATAAATTATGTTTCTTTTCGAGATAGTATTTTAAATAACCACTTTTGTCTAAATCTAAATTCGTAGATAGCCAATCTAAAAAACCAGTATCTGAGTACCCTGACGCGTTAGACTTTTTACCGATAAAGTTATCTCCGGTCATGTGGTAATAACCGGCGTTACTTCCAATATCGTAATTTTTTATTACGTGGTCTGCTTTGCCGACGTTTTCTTCTGTATCCAACACATCATTCGCCAGGTGTATAAGACATCTATTTTTTTCATTTGCATCTTTGATTTTTAGAGCGATCGCCTCGGCCTTACTTAAGTCCTTTGCGATTTCGTAGTATCTTTTGGACATCTGGAAGAGTGCATCATCTCTTATGGACTCATCTTTGATCTTCATTAATCGTTCTTCAAGATGTTTTTTGTCCTCTGCGTTGCCTAGCTCAAATATCTCCCACGTTATAATACTGTGAGCAGCATCGATATCGTTAAGCGCGTCGAATTTTTCTTTTAAAACTGTTAGCTGCTGATCTTCCTTTGGTTTTAGCATTTCTTGGCTCGTTCCATTTTTCATTTGTTTTTAACTTATTTTAATGGTTTAATTATACAGTTATTATCAAGTTATATCCAGAATGCCGGGCAAAATTTATGGGAAAATTAGGAATGGGCTAAAGGGGTTATTCCCTGATTTTTTCGACAAGATTAATAAACATAAGCTTGTTGTTAAATATATTATAACTGGAGTTTCCACAGCGACTTTAGATTTTATATTTCTTTTTGCCTTTACAGAGTATGTTTTTAGGGGGCGCTATATTATCAGTGCTATTTTTGCATTTGGAATCTCATTAACCTTCGCCTTTTTTGTTCAAAAGTACTGGACTTTCGCTGACTACTCTCACGAAAATGTACACGGGCAACTTTTCAACTACTTTTTGACCGTAATTTTTATAATGTGTCTGAACCTGTTGTTGTTGTTTTTACTTGTAGAGTTTGTACATGTACATTACCTTCTTGCCCAACTTGTAGCGCTTTGCGTTACTGGAGTTGTGGGATTCGTGATAAACGTCCGGCATGTTTTCTATAAGTCTTACTACCCAAAGGGTGTTGCGATCGCTGCGGGTATTTTCCCGCCTGATGTTGGTGGACCAGCTACATACATCTACCGACTTGTAAACGAAATTGCCAAGATTGAAGTTAGATCAACTGTTGTGACATATTCACGATTAAGACACGACACGATTGAGAATGGTTACGATGTTATACGAATTAATGCCCGATGGCCCCTGCTAGTTAGGGGTATAACATACTTGGTCTTTTTGTTTATTGCCGCAGTAAATTACCCTGTAATCTTTGCTCAAGACTTAACCTCGACAGGTCTCTTGGCCATGGTTGTTAAAAAATTTTTACCGCAGAAGAAACTTGTTATTCGCGTTGGCGGAGATTTGCTTTGGGAAAGAAAAGTTGAGGCTGGTAAAACAAAATTATCGATCGCGGACTTTTATCGATCTGGTAGATACAAGAGAGACATCGTTTATAGAATAGGTCAAATGGTATTGAACTCTGCAGATCAAATTATTGTCCCGGCTCTATTTTTGAAAGATATTTATGTTAGATACTATAAAATTCCAGAAGAAAAAATTGATGTTATTAAGAATCCTTTGCCCGACATCAATCTTTGTGAAGTCGATGCGCCAAGCGAGTCCGTCCAGGGAGAAAAGACTATTCTTTTTGCTGGCCGATTTTTAAAACTCAAAAATGTTGATCGACTCATTAAGGCTTTTATTGTAAATTACGATGCCATTAAGCCCGCTCGATTGGTTCTGATAGGTGAGGGGTCAGAAGAAAAGAATTACCGCGAGATTATAAGTAAGTGGCAACATTCTTCCCAAATTTCTATTTTACCGCCACTGTTGCAGCCTGAACTTTTTGGTTATATCCGCAAGGCCAACCTTTGTGTTTGCCCCTCTCTTTCTGAAGTAAATCCAAATTTTATTCTTGAAT
>JACQCW010000061.1 GCA_016201425.1 Candidatus Vogelbacteria bacterium
CCCGGCGTCAACGAGGTTCTTGGCAATGTCGATTCCAACAACTTCAGCCCCCAAAAGGGCCAGAGGAACCGCCGTAGTGCCATCTCCGCAGCCGAGGTCCAAAACCCGCAGCGGCGTCGTTATCCCGAGAGACTTAACGACTGCTTCTCCAGATTGACGCATGAAGGCGGCAATCTGAGTAAAGTCGCCTTGCTCCCACAACGCTTTGTTTGGATTCATGATGGCTCCCTTCTATTATGGTAACAGCGTTAAGAACGCCTAATGAGTTCAGCGGGTTCCCCGCTGGAACGACTGGTTGAAATCATTCTCCTCTGTCATGTCTTAAGTTGGTTAAATTGGCAACGTCCCCTCATTCAATTTTTTGCTCTATTTGGCTGCGTTACGACTATTCATATCGAATATCATCTATGTAGAACGTTAAGCCATCAGGATTTGCATCCCTTGACGCTACCCATGCAAAGGCTCCGATAACATGGGAAAGGTCTTGCCCTGTCAATGGTATCTCATACTTTGACCACTCTATATCGAGGTTAATTCGCCGGGCAACTTCAAAACTGTCTCGATGTTTCTTTTCGGGATTATTGATTCCTCCCGCTTTAAATTCAACTATCTCACCGCCTCTTTCCCCTTTTGCCCAAAAGGTAATTTTTGTAGCTTTTACAATTTTTCTTCCGCGATTGTCACCCCAATTACTATCTGGGTATTGCCAATAGATACCAGCCCAACCCTTACCATTAGGATCTGGTTGATATCGTATTTGTATGCAAATACCATCGGTATCGCCAGAACGATTACATTCATGAAAACCTGTCTTAAGTTGGATATGTTTTGTGCCTTTTTCTCCATCACCCATCCATCCAGAAGGATAGAAATATAGAGTCATATCAAATGGAGCAGAGAGGATTGAAATAGGTTCTGTGGCATAATTTACTCCTACTATTGCAAAGCTAAAAACTATAAGAGATATACTTAATAGTATTCGAATATGAACATCAATGGATTTTATCTTTTTTATTAGCTTCCCTTCGGCTTTTTGTTGCTTTTGCATTTTTGCCTCCTTTTTCCCAAATAATTTTTTTATTCTTTCAATAAGCCCGATTGTTTTATCAATAAGAAGTACCACTGCTGATAACAACGAAATGATCGCAGAAACCTTGCCCAGTACTGTGTGAGTAAAAACAATTATTGATTCCATTTTAAATTTCCTACAACTTTCTTAGTCCTTTTTCTTAGTCCTTATCGCCTTCCTTGGCTTCCTTTTGATGCTCCGAATGGTATCCATAAATTCAATCCGACCCTGAAGTCATTTGTGCTTAAACCGGCTGATTTCGATCTGACGCGAGAATGAAAGTCAATATTCATATATTCTGAATAAAGATATATACTTGTATCCGTCCGCTTGGTCAAACCACCCAGCGACAGCCTTATGCCGGGGCCATATTTAGTATTATTGCTCCATGCCTCTTTGTTCCAGTCTTTATCAAAAAAATCTTGAACGTAATCCATGCGATAATAGGGTTCCAATGCTATTCCATGATAAGCAGCCCGCAGCCCAACTTTTGGGGACAGCGTTAATATACAAAAGTTATCCTTTCCATCAAGGAAGAAATTTGTGGTATGGTAAGTCAAGTCACTCCACATCTCAAACCATAAGCCGCCCATTAAGTTGCCTTCCGAAAGCTTGGAATTGTTATCCGCAGAAATCCAAGAATTAAACCCGGTTCTGAAGTCATCTCTCGGAATGTTATCCGGGATGTCCTGCCCACGATCAATAAAGCTCATGTGCAAATATTCTGCATAATAGTCGATGTTTGCATAATTGAATCTGAAAGCATGTTCTTCGTCCACTTTATATTCGATCTTATGTTCAACTCTTACCCTGATTCCAGGTCCGTACCGCAGATTGTTATTCCAGAAGAACTTGTTCTGTTCTTTTCCTCCCAGATCGGCCAACAACTCAAATCGCAGATATGGATCCACAAACAAATAATCTTTGATATAAAATCTGTACCCTCCTCTGGTATCCAAAACAGATTTCCAAAAATGCTTTTGTTCTGTAAACCAAAAATCGCTTTTTTGATATCCAATGTCACTTCCTATTTCAAGCCACCATTTTTGTTTTTCAGCGGACTCCTCAGATGCAATTGCAACCCTTTCACTAAAGAACCAACCCATTACCGTCATTGTTACAACCAAGACTGCCAAGATAAAATAATTTTTCATCGTTCTCCATTCTATTGTTTACACTTTAGCTATCCTCATTTTGACTGCAATGATCGTTCAACGCGGGGCTGAGCCGCCGCGAAGCGGTCGGTTTCGTGCCCCTGGTTCTCCCGTAGCGGAGCGGAGGGAAGGGGCACCGGCTCAGCCCCGCGTTCTCCCTGAGCGAAGCGAAGGGAGAACGCTAACGCTAACCGGCGCGCGCTATTTGCGCGTCCGTGTTCAGCGACGTGTTAGGCGATCTGCATTTATTTGTTGTGCACAATGTCGCCCTTACATTTCTGGCACACGCGCCACCAAGGACCCTCTTTGAGTTCGCTTGCATCGTATTGGGTTGAGCAGCCTTTGCAAATCCACACCTTTTTTCCAGATAGCGGCCCACTCGGAGAATCGCTATTTCCTAAAACTGCCCCCACGTCTTTCACTTGATCTTGAGGAGCCTTTAATGATTGATGAGGATCGTTTGGGTAAACAGCGGCGGTGGCAACGACCACGATCTCCAGCGGGTTCACTGGCCCTGCACCAGGGGGAACCCATGCCCCACCTGGAGAAAGGAGGAGCCACTGTCTGAGATATCCTCTTGCAACGTCACGATCTACGTTCTTGAACATCGAAATGCATCTATCACATACGAGCCACCCAGTTTCCTGAGCACACTGCTGGGGCACCAAAATAGGTAGGAGTGCCTCCGCCTCTGACAGGCTCAGGTTTTTTGCGCCTGCTGCTTCAGCGTATCTTCTTAAATAAAATGCCCAGTATTCTTTCTGAGTGACCACTTGGTATGTGGTAAGAATATACCCACTACCGATTGGCACGGATGTGCTACATACATCGCATTTCATTCCAGTATTATTGAGCGTAGCGGTTACAATTCCATGATAGAGTAATAATTGAACTGCCATTCCCTGTTTGTCTCCATATTTGCTAGTGATTTCTCTGAGTAACAAGTTGAGATCTCCGCCCATTGAAAGAAGGCGCGATAAAAGCTTCTGAGTATGTTTCGGCTGGGTCCTCCAAAGAAGGCCAGATCCTGCTAACTCTCTTAGCTCTTTATCGGCATCTAGCCCAGCTTCAACAAAATCACGTGCGTTGACAGTAGTTGCTCCGCTAACAGGAACATGGAATTGAATCTCTTCCTGTCCTTCGTACATGAATCGAATTGCCTCTTCCAGTGCGTCCAAACCTTCTCGCTTACCTTCGTTTGCAAGTTGCCTTACAAGCAACACTGCTTTGTCTCTTGTATAAGAATTATTAGATACTAGCTGATCTGCGAGAGGACTTAAGGGGTTCTTCCCCTGCTGTTGGGGCTCTTTATTGGATTCTTTATCGTCAAAAAATTTTTTCCAGAAACTCATCTATAGTACCTCCCGCCCAATGAATAGGGCACAACGAAGGGATCGAGCCTTGCAAATCACGCACCCCGTTCGGCCCGTCTTAGATCCCTTTAGTGGAGTCATCGCCGATGGCCTAACCAGTTATTATACAATTACGGGACTGTAGCACAAAATTTTTATCTGGGTCAATACCCAAAATACCACGGAAGGAAAAGATTGACATACCTGTTTCATATCATTAATATTCACGAATGACTAATTATGAACCGATCCAACCCCACAGAAGCCCAAAATCCCTCAATCCTAAAATCACTCATCAAGCCCGCGCTTAAAATCGTCCGAAGCGACCGCCGAAGACTCGTCTTCACCGGCCTCTGGGGATCGGCCAAGTCGGCCGTGATCGCCGGGATGGCGGAGGAGACGAACCTCCCGTTTTTTGTTTTAACCGCCACGGACGCGCAGGCCGAAGCGTTTTACCAGGATCTGATCTGCTGGTTGACCCTGCTCGGTCGGCCGGCCGACCATGCGATTTTTTTTCCTTCCACCGAGACGCTTCCCTATGAGCTGACCTCCCCGCATCCCGACCTGATC
>JACQCW010000073.1 GCA_016201425.1 Candidatus Vogelbacteria bacterium
TAGACATAAGCCAGATCATTTGGAAGGAGATAGCGATCTCACCCAGACCCATAAAAAAACTATTTTGCTTCTAAACAGCGAAGCGCACCGCTTTGCGATCACCTATCACAAAAACCTGCGAAGTCGGAATTTTCTCGAACCAAAGAAATAAAAAGAAGGCTCATTGCTGAGCCTCCAAATCGAGCATGTAAAACCCTGTTTTTTTGAGCTTGAAGCCAAGATCTCGGTAAAGCTTACGTGCCCGTTGCCGAGTCGGGTTTGAAGTCAGCGTGACTGTCTTCGCCCCCTTTTGCTTGGCTATCTCAAGCAAGGTATGCATGATAGCCCTGCCGATCCCTAGACCCCGGTATTCCGGGTCAACCACAATGCTTTCAATGGTTGCACTCGGGCGGTTCAGACGCGGAATCAGATGGACCTCGCCGTAGGCGACCGGTCTGCCTGAGGAGACTTCGATATAGACGAGCGCCTCACTTCCTCCGGGAGCGAGAAATATACTCAAGTTCTCCTTGGTGACGGAGGGATTTTTGGTCAGGTATTTGAAGAGCTCATTTAGAGATTTGATGAGTGGGTCTACGGCACCTTGTTTAGTGAGGTTCCGCAGGTAGTGCACTTGAGGATGAACCTTACTCATGGGCGCTCCTTTTTGCTTTTGAAACCTTAGCAATTTTTTATAAGTTAGCAAGACTGTAGAGTATTTCTCTTATATAATGTTTTTATGTTAGCAAGGTATATCAAGGAGATATGTCTAGAATAAAAGTCGCCGTCCTTCGCGGTGGGCCATCGGGTGAATACGAAGTGTCGCTTCAAAGTGGAGCGACAGTTTTGAAAAATTTGCCGGAAAAATATGAGCCGTTTGATGTTTGGATCGATAGACAAAGCAACTGGCATCGTGGGGGTATCGCGATGAAAGCCAATGAAGCACTCCGGCATATAGACGTCGTGTTTAATGCGCTTCACGGCGAATATGGCGAAGATGGTAAGGTGCAGCGTGATCTCGATCAGCTTGATATTCCGTATACGGGTGCAGAGAGTCTGCCTTCAGCGATTGGGATGAACAAAATCTTGAGCAAAGAAAGATTTAAGCAGGCAGGGATCAAAACGCCTGTCTACAAGGTGCTGGAAGTGACTGATGATTTGGAAGACCAGATCGTTGAACTTTTTCGCACCTTTCCGCATCCGGCAGTAGTGAAGCCTGCGACATCGGGTTCGTCGCTTGGCGTATCAATCGTCCAGACACTTTCTGAGCTGCGTGCAGGAGTAAAGAATGCATTCCAACATGCGCGCAAGGTGTTGATCGAGGAATACATAAAAGGGAAGGAGGCAACCTGTGGAGTGGTAGATAATTTTAGAGGAGCAGATGTGTACGCTCTGCTTCCAGTAGAAATAGTTCCAAACGACGGTAGATTTTTTGATTATGAAGCGAAGTATCAAGGAAAGTCACAAGAGATCTGCCCACCAAAAAGTTTTACTCACGATGAAAAGCGTCAGCTTGAAACCTTGGCTGCTCAGGTACACAAAGTGCTTGGCCTGAGACACTATTCTCGAACTGATTTTATTGTTTCTCCTAAGCGAGGAATTTACGTACTTGAAGTAAACACGCTTCCTGGACTTACCAGTGAATCGCTTCTTCCAAAATCGCTCCACGCAGTAGGCATGAAGCTTCCAGACTTCTTTGACCACATACTCACTCTCGCCCTTGAGAAAAGATAGAAAAACAGGTAGGGTATAAGCCTTGGTCTATTGGGCCCTTAGCCCGCCCGGATGAACTCCGTTCGGACAGGCTCATTTGGTAGAGTGACTTAAAGAATTCTTAGAGTAGTAAATATATTGGGCCCTTAGCTCATTTGGTAGAGCACCACATTTGCAATGTGGGGGTAGCAGGTTCGAATCCTGTACGGTCCACAAAATAGATGAAAAAATTTTTTTTGATCCTAGTGATGCTCGTAGTGATATTGCTGGTCGTTATTATTTTAAGCTCAAGAAGAGGTCTGCGCTCTGATGATACCAATAAGCTCAAGATAACTGCCAGTTTCTACCCCCTCTATTTTTTTGTGCAACAAGTGGGGGGAGATAAGGTTAGTGTTAAAAACTTTACCCCAGTCGGAGTTGAGCCACACGATTACGAGCCAACTGCTCGGGACATGGCCTCGATAGACGATAGCAAGATTGTTTTTCTAAACGGTGGCGGACTCGAATCGTGGAGTAAAAATTTAAAATTCGAATTAATGGAAAGTGGTCCTAAAGTTGTGACTTTGGGAGATGGATTAATTATTTCCCAAGACCCACACATTTGGCTTAGCCCTAGATTGGCAATAGTTATGGTTACAAGAATTGGTAACGTTTTAGCTGAAGTGGATCCTGCCAATAAGAGTTTCTACGACGATAATACCACTAAGCTGCTTGGCCAACTTAACTCTTTGGATGCAAAGTATGCTGCCGAACTGGCAAATTGCAAACAGCAAGATATTATTACTTCCCACGCGGCATTTGGGTATATGGCTAAAGATTATCACCTGACACAAGTTGCTATTGCCGGGCTGTCACCAGATTCGGAGCCATCATCGAAGCAGTTGATAGAAATTTCAAAATTTGCGAGTAAAAATAATATCAAGTACATATTTTTTGAGAGTTTGGTTAGCCCCAAACTTTCAGATACAATAGCAGAAGAGGTCGGAGCCAAGACATTGGTTTTGAATCCGATTGAGGGTATTACAGCTGAAGAAATGGCAAAGGGCGAAAATTACCTTACAAAGATGATAAGCAATCTTAATAATCTTGAGATCGCATTACAATGCAACAATCAAACAGTACAATAAACATTATTGAACTAAAAAACATCTCATTCAGTTATGGAGAAAACCAAGTCTTAAAGGATGTGAGTTTGGAGATATACAAAGGTCAGTATGTGGGGATGGTTGGACCGAATGGTGCAGGCAAAACAACACTGCTTAAGATCATGCTTGGCCTTCTTAGGCCTGATCAAGGCATAGTTTTGCTATTTGGTCAGGATATTAGTGAGTTCAAAGACTGGCAGAAAATAGGATACGTCCCACAACGTGCCACAAGTTTTGATGTCAACTTTCCAGTAACAGTTGCCGAAGTTGTTATGATGGGAAGATATTCTAGGGTAGGATTATTTCGTCACACAAATAGAAAAGATAGGCAGATTGTTGAAAAAGTGTTGAGGCAGGTCGAGATGTGGGATTTACGAAGTAGACTAGTTGGAGATTTATCGGGTGGTCAACAGCAGCGCGTTTTTATCGCTAGAGCACTTGCAACTGAACCAGAGATAATATTTTTGGATGAGCCAACGACTGGGGTCGACCACCGAGCCGAGGAGGATTTTTACTCTTTACTTCAAAAACTTAACAAAGAATTTCACCTGACTCTCATACTTATCTCTCACGATATAGAAATGGTGGCACGTGAGGCTAATCATATCGCCTGTATCAATAAAGAGTTGGTTTGCTTTGAGCCGCCTGAGCAGTTTATTAAAGAGCGACACGATCTTAGCTTGTTTAATCACGATGCTGGAACAGCCGTAACGCATCATCACCACCATTAAATATATGTTCACAGATATCTTTCAATACGGGTTTATATTGAGGGGACTTGAGGCTGGTGTAATAGTGGCGTTAGTGGCACCACTTATCGGAATTTTTTTAGTATTACGCCGGTACTCGCTTATTGTAGATACACTTTCCCATGTTTCCTTAGCCGGCATAGCAATTGGGCTACTTTTGGGAATAAATCCTGTAGTGACGGCAATCTTAGTAACACTTGTCTGTTCATTGGGGATTGAGAAGTTGCGAACAACTAAAAATATTTATGGAGAATCGGCGCTTGCTCTGTTTTTGTCTGGCAGTTTGGCGATTGCAATCATTTTGCTTAGTTTGGTAAACGGTTTTAATACAAATCTGTTTAGCTATCTCTTTGGAAGTATCGTAACTGTTTCGCAGACTGATGTCTACGTTATTTTAGCTCTTGCCGCACTGGTATTAACCACTCTCTACACATTTTATAAAGAACTTGTTTATATAACATTCGATGAAGAGGCTGCCAAAGTTAGTGGTATTCCTACCAATTCTATAAACATGGTTTTAATTATGCTGGCCGCGTTAACAGTCTCGCTGTCTATACCGATCGTTGGAGTCTTGCTGATTTCAGCGCTTGTCGTGATACCGGTAGTTTCTGCTTTGCAACTCAAAAAAAGTTTCGGGACGACAATTGTTTATGCCGAATGCTTCTCATTATTTTCTGTTGTGGGCGGCATAATTGCATCCTTCTATTTAAATATTTCAACCGGCGGTACGATTGTCCTCATAATGCTTATCATTTTTGGAATTACATTGCTTCTGAAAAAGTAAATTTAAGTTTGACATCCGTATAATTTTACAGTAGTTTATTTTTGTATTCGAACTTTTACATTAACACTGGATTGGGTAAGGAGGTTTTGCAATGGGTTTTGGAATTCCAATTACTAAAGAAAGAGCGGATCGTCTGCGGCAAGAATTTTATGAAAAGATAAGTGCTAAAAGAAAAGCGCTTAAAGAACTTGTGCTTGAGTCGGTGCAAAAACTTACAGATGCATGTGTGAACTGCAATCTGGAAAACATTATGAAATATGTCGAGGAGAAGTCTAATAATCGGGAAGAATTTAAGAGTATCTCCTGCGGCGTCAGCACAGATGGTGTGCAAGATTTTGACGTAGACTTTGCTTCGGTGATTGCTGCCATCAATGGGTTGGTTAAAGATTCAGATCTTATGCTTTCTGCAAGACGGACAAGTGGTGTGCCAGAATTTGTTTTTGTTGTTATAAGATCTGTGGCTACATCAGTATGAGTTTAATAATCATCTCTGAACGCAAGTTCGGGGATTTTTTTGTTTAAGTTTTATAGCGCCGCCGGAAGTGGGCGACAGGTTGATGGATGATTAAGGAGTGGTATTCTTTGCTTAGATAGTTTTTAAGGTTCTTTTGAAATACAAAGGAGGCTTTTGTGAAAGTTTTGGAGAATGCTGATGTGTTTGAGATTTCTTGTAAAGCGTGTGGGAGTATGCTCGAGATAACCAGAGACGATTTGGATTACGACTTTAACTTTGGTCACTATAGCTACTTGTATGTTGTCTGTGGCGCATGCCGGCGAAGAGTTGATCTGTCAAAGATTAAACTGCCAGCCGATTGGCAGCAGCATATCAATAACTTGATAGCCGATGTGTGTGGAGATGATTATTAAATTGAGACCCGGCGTAACCGCCGGTTTTCTATTTGACAAGTTTAGTAATCTAGTGTAGTCTTTTTGGAAAATTGAACATTCACATGTAAATAACAAAAAGGAGACAAGGCGTGGCACAAAAGTTTTCGATCCGTGAGGTGGTTGAGCGGTCACTGGACTTTACTTATTTCGATGGACCAATCACTGCAAAGTATTGGCCAGGTGCATATAACAACAGACTTTTGGTTGTTACTGGAGATAACGCATCTGGTAAATCTTTCTTTGGTAAGCTCTTTTCGGGATTGGCTAGAAGTGAGGAGTACGGAAAGATTGAGATCATGCGCCTCTCTATGCAATTACGAACCAGCCAGGGAATTGAGAAGGCTTTTGTTTTTGGCGATGAGTCTTATCGGCCGACGGGAGCCATTTCTGCTAATACTGTTAGGACTGGAATCTCAACTTGCCGCGGTCGGACAAGCGACCACATTATCTTTTTTGATGAACCGGATATTGGACTTGCAGAGTCATATCAGGGTGCGCTCGGTAAGTTGATCGCGAGTTTTGCACAGGACCTCCCAGATAAGACCCGCGCGCTCTGTGTGGTTACTCACAGCCGTAGAATCGTTCGTCATCTGGCGCCACTTAATCCTCACTATCTTCGGATTGGCGATGAACTTCCTATTGAAGATTTTCTCAAGGAAGCGCCTGACAAAGATATTGGTGATTTGGATAAATTGGCGGAAGTGGCACAAACGCGATTCGGGGCTATTCAGGATTGTATTAATGAAGGCAAGAGGGAGAGAGCCAAAGAAGCTGCTTTGGAAAAGGCAAAGACCGAGAAGAAAAGAGGGAAGAAGGCTAAGGGATCGGATTGTTGTGATCGTGAAGGTGACGATCCGGACGATTCTGGTTGGGAGTGGTAAACAGTAACTTTGTGACACGGAGGTGTGAAGATGGAAGGCAACATCGTGTACGTGGCGTTCTTGGGTGGGCATGTTGGATACTTTGCCACGGTAGGTGAAATTCCCATCGGGTGGAAGTATTGCGCGCAGACCAGAGACATCACCGACGTGATGCGTTCAATGGGGCTCTCGAAGGCCGAGGCCCTCAAAGTGATGAACCGATAAAAATTCCCCCCTATGACTTAGGTCGTAGGGGGTTTTTCTATTTTCTGCAAAAACCATGAGGTTGAACCTCATGGTTTGGTGACGTTCTATTTAGAAGGAATTGGGTAGACAAACCAAGTATCTTCGCCAGTCTTTAAGTAGATGCACTGTTCGTTAATATCGAAAGCAATCTGGGCAAGGAATCTGGCCAAATGAGGAATTCGATGCTTACCCAAGAAGTAGACCTCATACTCTTTGTGCTCTCCATAATAATCTTTACCATTTTCATCTTTCCAATGGCCAAAAATATTTCCACTAGTGACTGTGTACCCGCCAAACTTTTCGAGCAAAAATCTATCAATCTTTTCATCGATTCTTATCCCGTTACCATCCAAACCTTTGAGCTTTAGCGAGGGGAGTAAGAATACTGCTGGCCTGCCGCTGTTCACTAGCCGATATTTCATATCTGCCTCTCCCGATATTGAATCGGGACCCTCCTCCGATGTGCTTCGGAGGGGACTTTCTTTTCAAAGATCTAAATTAGCTCCATACCTTAGCAAATCTATCCTTATTTAGCAAGTCTTTTTATGCATTTGATTAATATGGTAAAAATAGCTTGACAAAACCAACGATTAATGCTAGTTTACCAGCAAATAGCAAGAACGTTGACAGACCAATATTGCACGTGAATAACGTGTATAAAAGTTTAGAAAGGAGTAAAGGTTACTCTAACTTTTCGGTTTTTCTTTTTCTGGAAACACTAACGGTAACATCTCAAATAAAGGAGAGATGAACATGGCGACTGGTATGGACCTCTTGACTCAGATTGATAACATGGATAAGCAAGCGATGCGTGTTGTCGAACAAAACACGAGCCGTTCTGACGTTAACGCTGTTCAGGCACAGTATGCAGCAGTGCAAGCAGAACTCAAGGAAGCCCTGAAGATCAGGGATCAGACTGCGCGTGAGACGAAGGTTGCGGTACTTCAGGCGACGCTTAAGTCCATTCGGGACGAGGCGCCCAAGGAGCAGCGTGACCTCGCCGTGGCGGTTTGTGGTATCAACGATATCGCAAGCAAGCTCGACGCGTCGTACGATAACCTGCAGAAGCCTAACGCCGAAGAGGTTCGTTTGGTTGAGGCAGCGACGGATCGTCTCGCTAAGGCAAACACCGATCTTGAGACGCTCATTGCCAAGACTTTTGTTTGGAACAAGGCTGGTAAGATTGCCGACGCTAAGTTGGAGATCACTAAGTCCGAGCAGGGCATCAAGGATGCCAAGCTTGAGGCTGGTCAGAAGATGCGCAAGCGTCTGATGGAGGCCGACTTCGAGAGTTCGACTCAGCAGTTGAACCTCATGGTTGACCGGGCTATCGCTTCGATTGAGGCACGCCGCAAGGACGTACTTATTCAGATTGATATCATCGGTAAGAAGA
>JACQCW010000074.1 GCA_016201425.1 Candidatus Vogelbacteria bacterium
GAGAGGAGAATGAGGTAGAATCAGATTTTTATAAACTGGTTAACTTTATGACAATATATAATGTCAAAATCCCAATAATTGTCATAACAGTAGTCCAGTGAGATGGGTGAGAGTGATAACTTTCCGGTATAAGGTCACTCGCGCCGATATAAAGGAAAAAGCCGGAGAATAAGGCAAGCAAAAGACCGAGTTTATTTTCCGGTAAAACAAAAAACGAAGTAGAAAGTACACCGACAACGGGAGCTATGGCATCAACAAGTAGCCACCATAATGCCCTCGATCTTTCTCCTTTATTTTTTAGCACCAAATTAACAGTATTTATACCATCAGAAAAATCATGTGTAAGGACTGCTGCTGCTACGACTGCCCCGATTGCCGCTGATACTTGAAAGGACAGACCTATACCGACACCGTCGAGAAAGCTATGGAAAGACAGACTGCCTGCGCCGGCATTTCCTCGTTTTTCATCGCCACCTTCGTGAGTACTATTGCCGTGCAAAAGTATTAGTCGATCTAGGACAAGGTAAGTTGAGAATCCAGCCACAAGAACAGCAAGAATTGTAGTTGTTGAGTATGATTTACCAGCCAGATCTAGAGCCTCGGGTAGCAGGTCAAAGAAGGCCACAGCTATAATTGCCCCAGCACTGAAGCCGAGAATTAAGTGTAGGCGATCTTTTAGATGAAGGGCGAATAGACCACCTATAAGTGTCGAAAAGAACGTAGCGATAGTTATAATGAAGACCACATCTTTTGGGTTAAATTTTAATGCAAAAGTATTGCATTTGTATTGTACACAATAGCAGAGATAATTGCAAGTAAATTGCGTTTGTGATATTATTGGCGTATGAAAGAATCTAGAAATAATGCCGTTTCAGAAATCCTTCGTTTGGCTGGACATAAGGTTACTCCAGGCCGAGTGGCTATGCTTGAAATTCTTCAATCGGCTTTAAAACCGATTAGTATCTTGGATATATATAGGAAGCTTAAAAATAGTGTAGATCAGGTGACGATCTACCGCGCCCTAGAGGCCCTTGTTGAATCCGGCCTTGTAAGGAAGGTGGATTTCCAGCATTCTCACGCACATTACGAGATCGTTATAAAAGATGACCACCATCACCATTTGATCTGTAAGGTTTGCGGTGCCGTTGAAGATATTGAGAATTTGGATGCTGTGGATTTTGAAAAGATGGCACTTAGGAAGTCCAAAATGTTCGCCTCCATAAAAAGTCACTCACTCGAATTTTTTGGCTTGTGCAAAAAATGTGCTAAGACAAGTAGGTAGTTTGGTATAATATGTTAGTAGTGAAAAAATATTTTTTTAGGTATTTATTAGCTGTCTTTTCGTGGCTTGCGTTATTTTATTTGGCGGTAAACAGGGGACAAGGGGTTTGATTTCTCTCGTGGCTAGCTTTTTCTTTGTAAGTTACCTTCTTCTGCCAGGGATTCTTAATGGCTACTCGCCTGCATTGATAAGTATTTGTGTCTCATCTCTTATTATAGTTTTAGGGTCCTACATTACTCACGGATTTAACAGGACAACGACTTCTGCCGTCATGGGAATGATCATAACGATCATTCTTACTGGACTATTGGCTTTTTGGGCGATTAAGACTACCCGTCTTAGTGGGTTTACTAACGAAGAGGTTTCTTATCTTAACTTCGATACCAGGGGTCATATAGATCTTGCTGGATTGCTTCTTGGTGGCATGCTCATCGGTCTACTTGGATTGCTTTATGATGCTGCCTTGGACAGGCAACTTCAGTAGAAGAATTGCATCAAATTGGTCCACATTTACCACGCACGGTCATCTACAAACGAGCCATTCGAATTGGCAGAGAGCATATTCGGGGCATTGGTTAACACCCTTGCAATTGCATATGTCGGCGTATCCATGCCGTTGTTGTTGCTTTACACTACTTCCACAGCTGATGCTACATTGACCATTAATCGAGAGATATTTGCAACAGAAATTATAAGAGGAGTGGTGGGGGGTATTGGCCTGATCCTTGCTGTACCAATCACCACTATTGTGGCCACACTAATGCTAACTAAAGAAAATAGAAAAGCTAGTCAAACTGTTATTAAGAGTGAGGAGAAAAAAATATTAAATCAGCATGAATAATAACTTAGACAAATGGTAAAAACCATTATGGATCAAATAAAAGATGTATCGGTTATCATCATAGCCCGTCTACCATTCGTTAGCCATTTCCAGAATTGATTTCGTTCACTAACTTACTATATCCAGAATGCTTAAGATAATATATGAAGTGTTCTTGGTTTTCTGCAGTAAAGAATGGAATGAACGAGATATGTTTTTTATTTTTCAGAACAATATTGCATCTAATCAAACCTTTGGTGGGAGTACCTATGTAGGGATTGTTTGGGTTAACACTAAAATTAAGATTGATAACTTCCACATCATCGGGAGTTACAATATGAGAAAGAGGACGACGGAGCCGGATGATGGTCATGGAATTCCCAGTAATTTTAACTTTAGCGGTTAATAAAAAGATAGGGAACGGGACGAGAAATGTTGTTAAAATAACTTGTATAGTGGTCTGGTAATCCACTACCTTGTAATGTGACACTTCTAGAACAGCATCAAGGACAGCAAAAAATATTGGGAGTATAAAAGGACCAATAAACAGTAATCGAGATGGCAGTAAAATAAAGGGGGCTTGAATTGGATATTCTTTATATGTTCCACGATAAATACGTGAGGCAATCGCGGCTCTGTTGGCATCAGATCTAAACGTATTACGTCCCGATCGAGTAAGCATAATAAGTGGTATTGAAGCTGTGATAAACAGGGGAATTAAGAGTGGTATTAGGCTATATGTGTACATAAGTAACATAATAATAGCAAGAATTTTGGATTCCATCTGCTATAACGCTGGGATAAGAGAAAAGAGGATACTGTGCTAGTATGAACTGATTATCCCACTTTATTTTTTATAAATTTATCTTATGGACCTTTTAATAAAGTATTTTTCAAAGAGCTTTAGAAAACTTATCGCTGTCATAACTATCTTTTCTTATTTGTTCATGCCGTTTGCACCGGCGTTTGCCCTTGGAGGGATTGTTCCTCCAGCCGACATGACACCACCAGTTATCTCGGCTGTTGTATCAGCTGGAGTTGCTACGAGTGCGGCGACAATAACATGGCTAACCAATGAACTTGCCAATTCAACCTTCGAATATGGCATAACGGAAGGTTATGGATCAAGTGTCTTAATCTCTGGCGGTCTCGCGATTGGAGGGACGGCTGCGTTAACAAATCTCCTTCCATCGACCACATACTATTACTGTATTCATGCGACTGATGCATCAAATAATAGTGCAAGTTCGTGTGGTCACAGTTTTTCGACTGCCACTCCTGCTGATGTAACTCCCCCGGTTGTTTCTCTGACAGCAATAACATCGCTTGGAACGACGAACGCAACAATCACATGGACAACAAATGAGTTGGCTACAGCTCAGGTAGATTATGGAACAAACTCAAGTTATGGAAGTTCCAGTTCTCTTGATAGTACACTTTCCTTTACCCATAGTGTTACGCTCTCGAATCTTTTACCAGATACCACATATCATTATCAAATAAAATCGGCCGATGATAGAGGTAATCTAACTACGACATCCGATGCAACTTTTACGACTGAGTCTGTATCTGTGCAAATTCCAACGGACACGATACCACCGGTTATCTCTGGTGTCGCAACTGTCTCAGTTCTTTCGAATGCAATAACTATTGCTTGGACAACGAGTGAATTCGCAACTTCAACTCTTGAATATGGAACAACAGTAAGTTATGGTTCGTCTGCAACACTTGATGCGACCGCCTTACTCCTGCACGATGGAACAATTTTAAATCTCTCTCCCAAGCTCGCCACCGCCACTCTTGAATATGGTACAACAATGAATTATGGATCAACGGCTACCCTCCCAATTGAAGCACTTTTTTCTCACGAGGCGACTCTTCTTGGTTTAACAGCAAACACAACTTATTACTACTGTATCCATGCAACTGATTTGTTTGGCAATAGCTCTTCTTCGTGTTTGAATTCCAATACGTTCACGACGGCAGCTGCACAGGTAATATTAGATACCAATCCTCCGGATATTACTTTGGTTACCCTTGCTTCGGTTGCCACATCTTCTGCGACAGTGGCTTGGACTACTGATAAGGTTGCTAATGGATACATTGAGTATGGTAGGGACGATGGTTATGGTTCAGAAACCCCGCTTGATACCGACCTAGCGCTCATACACAGTGCCTCGATCTTAGGACTTTTGGCGGATACTCTCTATCATTATCGCGTTGTATCGAGCGACGAGGCCGGAAACATTTCGCGCTCTCCTGACGAGACATTTACAACAAGAGCCTTACCGGTTATTGTTGTACAAACCCCTACTGATACAGCATCTCCTACTATAACAGATATCATCGAATCTTCGATTGGCTCTACTAGTGTGACACTTGCGTGGACAACGAACGAACTATCTGTTTCATCCTTCGAGTATGGAACGACAATGAGTTATGGATCTTCTGAAAATCTTTCGACAACTGCTGGTATAGGAGGAAGTGCAACACTTACAGGTCTTTTGCCAAGTACAATATATTACTACTGTATTCACGCGAGAGATTTGGCCGGTAACACTGCAAACTCTTGTGGGCATTCATTTACAACCGGAGCGGGATCCCTTGTGGCTGACAATACACCACCGGTAATTTGGTCTATCGCTGTCGCTTCCTTGGAGACATCGTCTGCTCATATTACATGGATAAGTAATGAGCCGGGTGATTTTTATATTAAGTATGGCACAACTGCAAATTATGGTTCACAAACACAAACATTGAATAGTTCCAGTTTATTAAATTCAGCAACGCTTACGAATCTTTCACCAGATACAACGTATCATTTTAGCATTCATTCGAGTGATTCGTCTGGTAATCTTGCAACGTCATCTGACGAAACCTTTACCACTGATGCATTACCAACAGTTGTTGTGCAGACTCCGACAGATACCACAGCACCAATAATTTCTGGTATTGCCGAAGCCTCACTTGTCGCGAACTCAACTACTATCGAGTGGATTACAAATGAA
>JACQCW010000060.1 GCA_016201425.1 Candidatus Vogelbacteria bacterium
CCCCTTGACTTGCATGCCTTATCCACGTCGCCAGCGTTCATCCTGAGCTAGGATCAAACTCTTAAAAAAAGTTTGAAGTAATTAATTTTCTTAACGCTATTTTGCTCTCAATTGAGGAGCAAAATGTTACGATAACCACCTGAGGTAGTTAAAGGAGCGGAACAAAAGAAAAAATAATACCTGCCCCGACATTGCAGTCGGGGTGCTCTACTTTTTACACATCACTATGTAATTTTTCAGGTTCTTGCAACCTATTCTTTTACTTTATACGTCCGTTCCGGCGGTGGCCGAATCGGACGGTAATTAACTTAATCTACTTAATTTTCAACGTGCTTTTCGAACGTTCAACCATTATATACATAGCGAAAATAATGTCAAATTTATTTACCCTATTTACAAACAAAGCCCGCCTTAGGCGGGCATAGAGCTATGCAATGCTTCAGTTTATGTACCATTGCGTACCATTTGTCCGGCGATACATCTCTCTCAAAGAGAAATCGCGCAAGGCAAAGATTCTCTCTACGAATCTATACGCGTCATCCTCAGATTGAAACCTACCTGGACTCGCTCCAGGTTGGCACCAGATCTGACCATCCGCGCAGGTACCAATATAAAACTGGACTCGCCTCGACCGGCCATCACTAATATTCAGACCCTCGGCAGTAACAATATCAACATATATTCTCTCTTGAGCCTGTACAAGCGGCACAAATGGGTATCGATGCCCCGGCTCACTCCAATACAATCCTGGCTGTGGCCAAACATTATGTGGCAGACACTGATGATGTTGCTCAATGTGCATGCTGGGAATAGGGACGTTGTTCATTGGTAAATGACAAACATGATCGTGCGCAATAACATTTCCAAAATCAAAGAGACACAGCAGAGCAACGATAATCGAAATCTTAAACAATCTCATATCTAACCTCCTCCTTATTTTCTTATGCCAAAATGCTAGTCTCTGCTTAGACTAGCATTTTAAAAGTGAAAGTAAATATAGATTCTATCGTGATGCTTTTTTTCTATTTTGTATCACAACAAGAAGTGGGCTCGCCAAAAGAATTGAGGAATATGTTCCAGCCATAATACCGACAATAAGCGCAAGACAGAAATATTTCACAGACTCGCTACCGAAGATAATCAGAGCCACAAGGGTAAGGACAACCGCCAGAGAGGTATTGATTGATCGAGAAAGAGTTTGACGAATACTCATACCGACAGTTTCGGTGAAGTCTTTAAACTTCTTCAATTTGATATTCTCTCTAATTCGGTCGAAGACAACAATCGTGTCGTGTACTGAGAATCCCAAAATGGTTAGGATCGCAGTGACAAATAGTGAGTCTATCTCAATGCCATATTTATGACCGAGGTATGCAAAGATACCGAGCGGAACGATGACGTCATGGCCCAGAGTTATAACTGTAACTAGTCCATATTCCCACGACTTGACCACACCAGACACCTGTCTGAATGCGAAGGCAATAAAAAGTGTAATGGCTATAACTACCAAAATAATTGAATATACAGACTTGGTTCGAAGCTCATTACCAATAGTCGGACCTATCGAAGTAAATCTTTTATCTACGACCTGTGCACCATCCACACCAAGCGCTTTAACCAGTCCTGCTCTATCAGACTCTTTAAGATCTCTTGCCTTAACTATCAAACCCTTATCACCATATGGTTGAATTGTCTCGCCCAGACCAAGCGGAGCTACGGCTGCCTTAATCTTAGCTAAGTCTAGCATACCGTTAGGATACTCAACTTCAAGCAGTGACCCTCCTTTAAAATCCATTCCCAAGTTCAAGCCATAGTGCCAAACTGAGAGCAAAGAAACAAACACTAAAACAAGTAGCAGACAGACAAACCATTTACTATTTTTTGCAACAAACATAATTGATATTTATTAAACTTTGAGTCCGTGACCAAACAGGAATTTTAATAATTTGCTCTGACCACGGAGACCAAACGCTGTCAAAATAGTTCTTGTGACAGTAATGGCCGTGAACATACTTGCAGCCACTCCGATTGCAAGAGTAAGGGCGAAACCTCGGATTAAACTCGTACCAAACCAAAAGAGAATAATCGACGTAATAATAGTCGACAAGTTACTGTCCCTAATTGACTCCCATGCCCTCCAGAACCCCTCTCTAATAGCGTCTTCAAGAACTCTACCATTCGAGAGTTCTTCTTTAATTCTTTCGAAAATCAAGATGTTTGCATCAACGGCCATACCAATAGTTAAGATAAATCCGGCAATACCAGCAGCCGTTAGTGTAACTCCAATTAGCTTAAAGATTGAGAGCATGATAACAACGTAGATTGAAAGAGAGATTGTCGCGAGCAGACCAGGTAATCGATACCAAACAATCAAGAATAGAGCGACCAACAAGAAGCCAATAATACCTGCCTTAACGTTTTGGTTGAGCGCCTCTTCGCCTAGCGTTGCACCAACTTTGTTTGTAGATATAAGTTCGATCGGCACAGGCAATGCTCCAGCGTTCAACCTACCAACCAAAACTTTAGCCTCATCAGCTGAAAAGTTGCCGGTGATCTGCGCCTTACCAGTTTTAATCTCCTCCCTCACAACTGGTGTGGTGATTGGCGCACCATCTAAATATATGGCGACAGTTTTGCCCACATTATTCTTTGTCAGGTCGGCAAACAGCTGAGTTCCTTGATCGTTGAAAGTTAACGACACAGCTGGTGTAAATGAATTTGAACTAAACTCAAGACTCGCCTTTTGCAAATAGCTGCCAGTTAATGCCGTCGACACATAATATGGATCCTCCTGCAAAAGTGCTGGGTCGATACCAGAAGGTATTGACAACTTTTTTGAAAGCGCATCTTTTGCTTTGCTTTGGGCATCTAAAATTTTTGTCTTTTCTGCCTCTGGTCTTTCGATTTTAAATTCAAGAACAGGTGTCTGGCCAATAACAGCAACCGCCTGCGAAATATCTGTAACACCAGGGAGATCAACAGTAAGTCTATGTTCAACCTGACCAGCCACGACCGATCCGTCCTCTAGCTGAACGATCGGCTCTGAAACACCAAAAAGATTTACTCGTCTCTCGATAACGTCACGAAGGGACGACATTGAATCGCCGAGTGAGCCTGGTGCAATCTTAGAAATATCAGCTTTGTAAATTAAATTTGTCCCGCCCTTTAAGTCCAAACCAAGCTTGAACGGTAAACCACTCCAAGATGAATCTGGATTATTTTTATTAAGTTCTGTTTGATAAATAAAATAACCGAGAAATACTCCCAGTAAGACGAAGATTATGGCCAAAAGCCTGCTTTTAGTTAACATATTGCACCATTATAGTCATTCAAAATAAAAAAACAATATGGACAATGTTTGGTATTTTAGGCAAACAAAAAGCCCGACACGATGGTCGGGACAAGTAGATTGAACTACTCACATACAAAATTAGTCGGAATAGTGTTAAGCACCTTATCGACCTTATCCTTCGAGTCAGCACACACCCAAATAGTAATGCCCTCTTCCGGGAAAGTTACCGAAACAGCGACCCCTTCTTCGATCAGTGAACTCAATCCATACTCCACAAACAAAGCAAGAGAGTTAGCCTCGCGTTCAGTGTGGGAATTCAGAACTATCTTACCCGCAAAAGGATAAGGGGCCGCACTACCTGGATTAATTTCCGTATGTTTAGTAATCTTCATGACTTATCTTCCTTCAAAACTGCAACTCAACAGAGTTGTCATCGATCAAAATAATATCTTCTACCGTCGGATGCTCGGAATACTTACCGCCAATACTTCGAAGCCACTCCACAAATTCCTTGGCGAGGTCATTCATCAGAACATCGCTAGCGGGGTCCTGATTGAAGTTGAATCGGTCGCGAAGGTCGTCGGCAAATTCCGAAGAAAACTTTGATTGAATAATTATAGTATTAGCTATCGGGATCAAAGCACCAGCACTTCTTCCCAGTGTACCAAAATACCTCCAGATCCTGAGACTAACTGACTCCTGCACACACTTAACAGATATTCGACTACCCCAAACTGGCATACGGGTCGGCGTAAGATCTAACCTGGCCGGTGAAAACTCCCCATGATATTTCCCCATCCTCTTAGCAAGATTTTCCGACGGGTGAAAAAAGTTTTCCATGTTAAACCTCCTAGTATCCTCTCTCCAGACGACGCTTTTGACAATCAGCACATTCATAAACTAGTACACCACTCTTTTGTGGCGTGTCTGAAACCACCACCCAATGGGCATCAAAACCATCAATCATTGCTAAACTATTTTTGACTTGGTCTTGGTCACCCTTAACGTCCAGTAAAGCAAAATTACTTTCTGGATCTATTTGAGCAGTATACAAATTAACATGAAAGTACTCTTGAATCCTATCAACAAGCCTATTCAACCAACCAAGAAAGTTTTTCTCACAACATGATCGCCTTCCGTCATATCTATACCAAATCTTTATCCGAGCCATAATCTCCTCCTACGGTCATTAGTCTAATTTTATTCCTCGTTTCTTGCATTATATCTTCGTAAAAAAGATACTCTGGAATACACCTCACGTACTCAGAACGATTCCATATAACCTCTTCCATCTGGTTGTCATCAATCACGTGCGACACACCAGCACTGTCTGTTATACAAAATCCATCGCCATTTAGAAAAAGTCGGCTAAACTCAAAATAAATTGTCTGCTCAAGAGCTTTGAGTAATCTTTTGGCCGCAAAATATTCTGGGCTGGACAGATACCACTCGATTGCTCGCCGCAATCGAGCTCTACGTATAAGATCTTCCTTCTGAACGAAAGAAAGAGGCTCAAAAGTCAAACCCTTAGCCCGTTCGATCTTTTCCGCGAGCTGATTCCATTTCTTTACCCATTCTTCTTCTACCCATTTAGCCAATCTGATACCATCCTTTCTTCCATCAATCTAAATGTAAAAGACCCGACACATACGGGCACTACAATACTACACACAAAAACTAATAGCAAGAGTTACAAAATTCTTAAATAGCATCGCCAAGGTTACCACAAACATAGGTCTATAACTTTTCTGCTGGATAATACTTATTCCTGAGAATCCCAACCAAGGCCTCCTTGTCTTTTGTAAAACTGACCCCATACTTCTTAAGACAGTACTGATCAAGAGCCATGTTTAATCCATGACGTTCGATAAAAGCCAAATTCTGGCTAGAGCCGTAACGTATCTTTATCAAATGCTGTATTTCGTGAGGAAATTCAGGGGCATTATCAAAAAACTCTTTCACAAAAAAATCATGTGCCGTTGCTACTTTTCCGTCTTTTGGCAACTCAATCTTTTGAAAAAAGACTGGGGTGAGATTTATGGCCGAATACTTTTGTTTAGATTTTACTTTTTCTATTTCTGTTTGGTCATACTTTTTATCCATTACACTAGCGATAAAATTGACAAATTCTTTCGTTGGTTCACCGGTAATAATATTAAAGTAACTATGTGGAATCATAACAAATCTACCAAATAACCTCTTACCAGTTTCCCTTTCTTGTTTTAGAACCTTCGTCATATATCTGTCAGTTTTATCTATAATATAATAATTGCCATCATTTCTAGCATAATCTCCACCTAATAACACAACTTCCCCACCCATAAAAACACCGATCGGGGCTGATATAGAATCACTAAACTTCGCAACTAACGGAAGAGGTATTGTATTATCAACCTTAATTTGAAGCGGCATATCGTCACCAATCCATAAATCAACCGCATATAATGCATCTTCGCGCGGATGAGGTAAAGAAAAAGATATATTATTACTTTTCAGAGACTTCATCACCGCAATTTGTCCCATTACGCCCGATCTAAGTTTCTCAAATTCTGAAAGGCTGCCAAGAACTCTAGCCTGATCTTCCATTAGGCGCCAAAACCTGGTAACTGTTTTCAAGTCGCCAGATATTGAGTACACAAAATCTATTAACAAAAACTGATACTCAGTTAAATCTTCGTATTGTCTCTTTCTAGATTTGTCATAATCAGGACCAGTACCGAGGTTCTTTTGATCATAAAGATAGGCCGTAAAACCCATTAGCGCTTCAATGCCTTCTGTCTGGTCAGGAAAAGTTTTCAGATAGAAACTTTTAATCTTCTTTAGTGCATCTTTATCCTGACTAACGGTGGCAGCAATAAATTTCCCCTCCAATTCCACTAACGACAGATTTCTCTCCGGATACTTTTCCTTTAACAGCGTGGCCACATTTTCTTTTTCACTATACGAAAAACCATATTTACCCTTCCACTCTAATTTTAAGATTTCAAATAATCTTTTACTTTCCCATTGTTTTAGAGGCTGTTTGTTAACAAATCGCAAAACAATTTTTCTGTCATCTTGAGAGAGCTTACCCAATTCATCTCTTAGATCATCTACAACTACCTCTGCGAAACTTTCTGCAAGGAAATATTCTGGTTTTTCACTCCTCACTCTCTCAAACAACTGATCTAAATTATTAGACTGGTCAGCAGTTTCAAATTTCTTTGGTTCAATATCCTTTTTTGATTCTATAAATTTTCTCAAGAGTAAGTCACCCCTATTTTCAAAATGGACCCCGAACTTTCTCTCCCACCATCTTTCCACCGCTTTTTTAGACGGACTATTCATTAATATATTCGTGTGACCAACGCCAAACTTTTCATTGATATCAGGCCTTAAGTGTTCAGGAAATGTCTTTATGTCCTTGAGAATCTCTTGCCATAATAGTTCATTCACTGATGGGATTACCTCTTTATTAGTTTGGATCAACTTTTCAGACATGGTTATGATTTATTGCTTGCCAGAGTCACCAAATTCTTAAATAGCATCGCCACAGTTATCGGGCCGACACCGCCGGGAACGGGAGAGAAGATAAGAGATTTGTCGGCACAAGCGGGATCAACATCACCAACAATCTTACCCGAGACATCAGATGTGGCTGCGTCAATTATAACCACACCACCCAACTTTGTTGTCCCCTTATCTGGCAACATTTCTGGTTTGATTAAATTAGGCACTCCAGCTCCTGTAATTATAATGTCTGCTGTTTTTGTGAATTGCGAGAGGTCTGTAGTATCGCGCCCAAGCAAAGTAACTCGTGCCCCCATACTCTCGAGCCACACTGCCGCTGGCTTACCCACGAGCTTCCCGCGTCCCACGATCACCGCCCTAAGCCCCATCAATCCTGGTATTTTATTTCGATCCAAAATTTCTTTGATAGCACCGGTCACAGGCGGCAAAACTGACGAGATACCGTCAGTAAAAGATTTATAAGCCGCATCAGAGAGTAGGTCAACGTCTTTGTTGACTGGCAACATATTCAAAACCTTTTGTGAGTCTACATGCTTTGGCAAAGGCAACTGCACAATGATACCCGTTGGATCATTTCTTAAAATTTTCTTGATTTCATTAATCAGCTCATCGGTCAAAATTCCGTCTCCATATTTATACACATCAACCTTAATCCCAACCTCTTCGCCAAACTTCTTTTTCTTCTCAACATACTTTGCAGACACTGTATCATTTCCCACCCAAACAATAGCCAAACTTAAGTGCTTCAAAAGCTTAACTTTTTCTTTAAGCTCTTCTTTAATTTCATCTCTTATTTTATTGCCATCAATTATCATTTTCCCCGCAACACCACGTCAATCTTCTTTGCAATTTTAATCATGTCATCCTCCTTTTTTCCGCGAGTAGTTTCGGCAGCTGTGCCAAGACGAATACCAGAGGGGTCCATAGGGCTACGAGTATCAAACGGGATGGTATTCATGTTTACTATAATCCCCGCTTTCTCTAATTTCAGACTAGCGTCCTTGCCAGCAATGCCAGTTCCGTTTTTCCAAGTATCCATCAAAATTAAATGCGAATCAGTACCACCAGAGATAATTCTCCAGCCCAAAATTGCAAGCTCATTAGACAATACTTTTGCATTCTTTATGACTTGCTTAGCATACTTTTTGAAAGCTGGACTATCTGCCTCCCTGAGCGCCACCGCAGTCGCTGCGATCTGATTTAAATGTGGACCGCCCTGCATTCCAGGGAAAACAGCCTTATCAACTTTTTGAGACAACCCCCTAGCATCCCTCTTCGAAAAGATCATAGCCGACCTTGGTCCGCGCAATGTTTTGTGAACTGTTGTAGTGACAACATCAGCATATTCAAACGGTGACGCATACACTTGCCCAGCAATTAGGCCAGCAAAGTGCGACATATCTACCATAAGAAGCGCTCCACATGAATCAGCGATTTCCTTAAATTTTTTAAAATCAATCACTCTCGGGTAGGCAGTAAAGCCAGCAACAATTAACTTTGGCTGTTCTGTTTTTGCCAACTCTTTAAGCGCATCATAATTCAAAACCTCAGACTCCTTATCAACACCGTACGGAACCTGCTTCCAAATTTTCCCAGTGATCGAAACTTTGTGGCCGTGCGTGAGGTGTCCGCCGTGTGCCAGTTGCATCCCCATAATTTTCGCTCCGGGCTCAACGAGCGCTATATAAACCGCGACATTTGCTGGCGATCCAGATAGGGGCTGCACATTTACTGCCCACTCATTCTCATCTAAGCCAAAAAGTTTTAGTGCCCTAGCCCTACATAGATTCTCAACCTTATCTGAAATTTCATTCCCGCCATAATATCTCGCGTTAGGATATCCTTCAGCATACTTGTTAGTTAATACTGAGCCGAGTGCCTTAAGCACATCGTCTGAAACGTAATTTTCTGATGCGATCAAATTGATAACTCGTTTTTGTCTTAGGGCTTCAGCCTTAATTAATTTTTCTATCTGCTTGTCTTTCATTTATTAAACAATATATCACAGAACAGCAAAATTGGTAACAAAAACCCCCGATTATAATCGGAGGTAATAGGCGCAAAAGCTAAATGTCGTCCTGATCTATAGTCCCAGACCCAATCACAACATCACCATCAATACCGTCAGCGAGATCTTCGAGAGCCTCAATCTTCTCCCTTATTTCATCCGCTGCGGCCCGGCATTCCGGACACCCACTATGTACATGTGCATCAATTTTACCGCCATCATCCTTAACAATTTTCTTTAGGTCATCCAAAAAGTTAATGATTTTATCCTTATGTCGGACCATGGGATGATCACCATCATTCAAAAACATAAACGGCCTCCTTTCTAGGTCACAAATTCTAGGGTCAGACTACCACAACAAAAACATCTATTCAACTAAACCTGGGGTATTTTCATACCGACCACCAACATCTTTCAAGACATCTTTAGATTTATAGAGATATTCGAAACCAAAACTTTTTGTAATCTTTGACCCATCCACTAGAAGTGGATTACAAAAAACTTTCCACCAGCCATTACCAGTAGGCAGTTTCCCCCCAGACAAATACCAAGCAAAAGAAAAAAGGACACGAATTAGCGCCGCCGGTAATTTGATAATTCTTTTTTTTATATTCTCACCCATATCACAAGCTGTCACAAAGTCGTTTGGTGATAGAATATAAACTTCGTAAGACTCGCCACCCCCAACTTGGGAAAAGGTGAACATCGCAACTGCGTCCGTCACATCATCTTCATGAACGTACTGCTCTGTCCATCCCAAGGGTGAATCGACGACGACGGGAAGCGCAGTGCTAAAAAAAACGCGCGGATCTGAGATCCCAATCCCTAATTTATTTCTCCTGGGACCAAAAATAGAAGATAATCTTAGAACAAAAACTTGCTTCTTATGATCTGACTGATCAAACAAATGCCGAAGCTTATTCTCAACTTCTCTTTTTTGTCGACCACAAACGTACTCTGTCTCTTTTGGCTCATCGGATTCGTCGAATGGTTTATCAGAATCTTGATCCGCAGCCGCATCATAAACAAAAATATCACTCAAAAAAATAAGTTTCTTTACAAACTTATTTTTGAAGGCAAACTCAAACAACATCTGGGAACTTTCAATATTTAGTTTTGTCTGTAATTCCTCATTACCAAAAAGTCCATTGGTCTGCCAGGCCGCGTGGATAACAACCTCTGGTTTATTTATGAGTGCGGGGATTTTCCAAATATTTTGGTACAGATTTGCAGTGATCCATATAATTTTCTTATTATCCTTGAGAAGTTCTGGTATGGACAACCTGTCAATCGCGATGATCTGCTCAACGTCGGGACTTTTCGAAAATTGATCACAAAGGATGGCGCCGATGTATCCAGCAGCACCAGTTATCATGATTATCTTTGGTGGTTTAAATTGAAACATTACACTCCAACGCAAGACAAAATTATCTCCAGGGTTCGAAACGCGATCTTAATGTCGATCCAAAATGATCGATGCTTAAAATAAAATAGATCATATGAAAGCTTTTCTTTAGTTGCCTCGATGGCTGTGCCGTGATGTGGATGACCCTCTTGGTAAATCTGAGCCCACCCCGATAATCCAGGTTTTATTAGGTGACGAACCCTATAAAAAGGAATTTGAGATTCATACTCTTTAACAAGAGGCAAAAATTCAGGTCTTGGGCCCACCAAAGAAAGATCTCCTCGTATCACACTCCAAAGTTGAGGTAACTCGTCTATTCGAGTTCGGCGAAGAAATGATCCGATAGTTGTCGTATGAAGCTGAGTTTTTCCACTTTTATAGTTACCGCTGTCATTACCAGTCATTGTCCTAAATTTATAAATCGAAAAGAGTTTATCATATTGACCAACACGCTCCTGCTTTATAAAAATCGGCCGGCCGTCTTCTAACCAAATAGCTAGCGAAACGAGTGGATAAATCACCAAAGTTGTTAAAGCTAGTACCGTGGACAAAATGATATCCATAAAACGCTTCAACAAATCATAAATTGCAGACCCCTGGACAACGATATTCTCAATAAACCACCAGTCATTAACCCTAGAAAGTGGGATCCGATCAAATAATTCTTCGTAGAATGAATCGACGTCGACAACCCTAAGCTTATAGTACTTCGTAACTCCCAGTGATGCTGCCAAATTTTTTTCTACATCTCTACAAAAATGAATCATCACGATCTGAATATGTTCGGCGTGTATAAGTTCAACTAAACTTGCACGATCAAGATTGTTTGACCGACGAATTACCCGATAACCATGACACACATTGCCGTTTAACTCCTCCGCAATTTTATCAGCCTCGGTACTTTCGCCAATAATGAGTAGTGGTTCTGGACGACTAATATATAGCAATGGCAATATTATGAGTCTCCAGAAAACTATAATGACGGTAGAAAAAATAAAATAAATAAATAAATTAGTCTTGGGTGTAAGTCCAGATGGAATGAAGTAAAACACAACGACAGCCAAAAGACTGTTCACAATCTGCGCGTTAACTATAGTCGAAATAATCTTCCGTCTAAAGAGGATGGTCTGCTTCCCATACAAATTAAAAATAAAGAAAACGACCAGCCATAAGACTATTGCAGGTAGAAAAGCAAGAATATGGTCAAAAAAGAGTTGACCAAAAGCCCCGTAACGAATATCGTCATAGCGAATCGAAAGAGTTAGCCAAACAGCCAACACAAAGGATATTATGTCTCCAACAATCATTAAAAAACGTTCTTTTTTCCGACCCATTATCATAGTTTAGTATTCTACAATGTAATGTAACTTAAATAAAGAGCTTATGGTAATATAACTAACATGAGTGAGAAAAAGAAAATTTTATTCGTCATAACTAAATCAAATTGGGGCGGGGCTCAAAAATATGTTTTTGAGCTTGCGACAAACCTGCCCAAAGATAAATTCGACGTCACAGTTGTGCTTGGAGGTAACGGAGTTTTAGTAAACAAGCTTCAAAAAGAACATATAAAAACTATTACCCTTTCCAGTCTAGAACGGAACATAAACTTTTTTAAGGAGTTTGTTGTCTTATTTGATTTAATTAAAGTTTTTAGACGTGAGAAGCCAAACATCATACATCTAAATAGTTCCAAGATCGGAGGCCTGGGGGCGCTCGCCGGAAGATTGGTATGTGTTTCTAAAATTATTTTCACAGCACACGGATTTGCCTTTAATGAGGACAGGTCGAAAATTGTAAAAATGTTCCTGTTTATCCTCAACTATATTACGATACTCTGGAGCCACAAAACAATTATAATCGACCATAAAGAATTCGACCAAGTTAAAAATCTACCGCTTTTGCACAAAAAACTAGAATTAATTCATATTGGAGTTAGGTCCGTAAACGGAATCAAAATTGCAAAAAACCCAGATAGTCCAATAGCAATTGGCACAATATCCGAACTCACAAAAAACAAAGGCCTAATCTATGCGATAGAGGCAATTGCTAGACTCAAAAATAAAAACATTACTTTTACCATAATAGGTGAAGGCGAAGAGCGTGAGAATTTAACAAAACTTATTCACCAGCTCAACATTACTGACAAAGTACAACTGCTCGGCTTTAAAGAAAACGCAACTTCATATTTAAATCTTTTCGACATCTTTACCCTCACATCAGTAAAAGAGGGTCTGCCCTATGCTATCCTCGAAGCCGGACTAACGGGATTACCAGTTATCGCCTCAAACATTGGTGGTATCGGAGAAATAATAGAAAATGGAAAATCGGGAATTTTGATTGAGCCAAAAAATGTTGAGCAAATAGTTGAGGGGCTCACTAAACTTATTGACTCTCCAGAACTCCGCAAATCACTCGGCCAAGATCTCAAAAAAAACGTCGAGCAAAATTTCTCAATCAATAAGATGATCAAAGAAACAGTCAAACTATATTGCTATTGACTTAAGCCCATCGATATGATTGTATTGTGGCAGATAAAGGATTTGAAAGGAGATATGAATGAACCTTAAAATTGGAACATACAACATCGCTCACGGTCGTGGTACGGCCAAAAGTAACTGGGGTGGCGGATCTGGAAGAGAACGTCTCGACAGACTCGCTGCAATCGCCAAAGTTATTAAACCTCTAGACGTTGTGGTACTAAACGAAGTTGACTTCACCGCTCCATGGACGTTGTGGCTACAAAATCAAGCCATGACATTAAAAGAGCTTGGGAAGTTTTGCCACCTTGCTACCGCCATGAACAACCGAGTTATTTGGCATTGCGGGCTGGCAATCTTGAGTAGGCATCCAATTATTGATAGCGAAGTCATCAGACTTCCGCAATATCTCAAGTGGTGGAAATCTTTCGGCTATCGCAAAGATGCCCTGGCAGCAACTATCCAACTGCCGGACGATCAACTGATTAAAATCATTGCTGTGCATCTAGATTATCACAGTGACTCGAAGGTTAGACGGCCATCTGCGGAAATCTTAATTGATTACGCAAAAAAACAGACCGTTCCTGTAGTCATGGCCGGAGACTTCAATAACCCCCTGGCTGGTAATCGACTGGATTTTTACTCCCAAGCGCTGGCAAGTCGTTGATTACAAAGTTATCGACACCAGTCTATCTGACCACAGACCAGTCGTTGCCGAAGTCGAGATCAAATAAATGGAGGTAATTTGTGAAAAGCTACTGGTCAATCCCTGGTCCGTCAAAGGCTCCGCGGCTACCATGTATTGCCTTTAATAAACCAGATGGCACCTGTCTCAGCTTCATGAAGATCAAGAAAAAGGGCTGGGACAGATTTGCGACACGAAATACAATGTTTGATAGGTCTCACCCAGAGTGGGGGCCAGCCATTGAGCTCTTTATGCAAAAGTATGCTGAGGCTCTGTAAAGAATTCTGCGAGACTCCAAAATATACCGCGAAGCCAAAGAGGTCATCGCTTACGCCGAGTACTTCGGACCAAGCAGCTTCGCGGGCAATCACGATTTCGAGGAACTTAAAACCAACAAGGCCAATCTTATACTCTTTGACATCAACATTCATAAGCGTGGCATAGTCTTACCGAGAGAGTTCATCCAAGAATTTGGCGGCAAAGTAGAGATCCCTCGGGTAATATACGAAGGCAACTTTAACCAAAGCTTTATTCAAGATGTGAAAGATAGCAAATATCCAGTGGTGGAAGGTGTCGTGGCTAAGGGGATTATTCTTGGCAAAAAGGCCAACGCCCAACATGGACTTTGGATGGCTAAAGTTAAAACCAAAGCCTGGATTGATAAACTGAGGGCTCGAAGTAGCGACTCAGAAAGCCTGAAAAAAGTCCTAGCAGAAAATATTCAGGAGCAATCGCAACTAGCCGGCGAAGAAATCGCCTAAAGCAAATTTCCCGTACCTACACCATAGGCACGGGGATTTTTTAATATCAGAAATTTATATTTTAGATTGAAGCAAGTTTAACCTCATATGCTTTGGCTAGTATTTTTGAACCAGAATGGGAGCGGGTGAGAGTTTACAACATCATCGAAAATAACAGTATTGATAACCTATACATAATATAACACAACCTGAGAATTTCAAACCGGGCCGAAGAATTCGTTCTTCATATTGTCGCGGTGAGTGGCGCGAGAGTAGCGGCGCATTCCCATTAGAATCCCCAGTCCAGCAAATTCTGTAAGTAAATGCGATCCACCATAACTGACAAATGGCAAAGTTATACCTGTTACCGGAAGAAGTCCAAGGTTCATACCAACGTTGATGGTGAGATGACTCGTTATAAATATTGCCAAACCTAAACCGAACAACACCTCAAAATTTGATGATCCAATAAATCCATTATACAAAATTCGCCAAATCACAACTGCGAAGAAGAAAAGCATAAATAATACCCCCACAAATCCCCATTCTTCAGCGAATGCAGCGAAGATGAAGTCAGTCTGATACTCCGGTAAAAACTTAAGATGCGACTGTGTTCCATAACCAATCCCTTTTCCAAAAAGTTGACCGGAGCCAATTGCGATCTGAGACTGAAGAGCGTTGTAGCCACCGCCATGAACATCTGCACTTGGATTAATAAAATTTTCGACTCGTTGTTTTTGATACGGTTTAAACACGAAACCCCACAAGAGAACAAAGGCAGAAAGTCCAACCAAAAAAACAAGCAACAGATGCTTTTTCGAAACCCCAGAGACCATCACCATCCCTAGCCAAATAAAAAAAACGATGATTGCAGAACCGAGTGCCGGCTGCAAGAGAATTAATATGAATGGTATAAAGGCGTAAATACCTGAGATGAAAATATGACGAATGTGTGCAATCTCTATGTGGCGCCGCGAAAAATATTTACTATGAAACTAAATATTATGAAGATAAAAAAAGACACACCAATCCATAAGAGTTGTTTGCCTCCTAGATAATTTTCGCCAGTAAAAGAACTCATAGTTATAACACCAAAAAGGAGTAGCGGAACAAGGGCCATTACCAATATCCAGTCAAGCTTAAAGTTACCGAGACTTTTCCATGTGAACATCTGATTTCTACTTTACCAAATTTACTCTAGGAAAAATTTCAAACGTCGGGTGTTGGGCAGTAAATGTTATTGGCCATGTAAAAACGATATCACTACTCCGGCTCTTCGGTATGTAGTTGGTAAACGTTTGACTTGACGCGATGGCATTATCGTCGTCATCGTATATGACAGCCGTGGTGAGTATGTTGCTAAGATCAAAAACAGAATTGTTCACAAGCTCGGCCGATAAGTGTGGCATTGTGCCCTCTGTTAAAATTGGATTTTGAACAGTAATTGGAAGTTTGCTTGCCTCTGGATCAACTCTTGACCAAACGAGATTAGGGTTAAATTCAATTATTGTTTTAATTGGTATTCGTTTACCTGTATCCAAATTAGATTCAAAAATTGCAAACTTGTCTCTGGCGTTAACAAAAACCGACCCGGACTTCTCCGTTATAAACAAATTCTCGCCATCATAAAGTTTAAAAGTATAATCCAATTTTTTCAACCCGAGATTAAAATTGGGATTCTCAATTAGTGCAGCGACATCATAGCGGCCATCACCAGTCTTAAATAGTCTGGCCCAATCCTTGATAAGTGGACTCACCTCAATTGAGCAGACCTTGCTGCACGGACCGCCGCAGTCAATTCCCAATTCGCCCTGATTTTGTATATTATCAAAGCAGCTTGGTGCCTTCCTAAAAAAAACTAGATACACTGATGCAAATATCAAGCCAAAAAATATAAGAATGGCGGTTAAATAAGTAGCTTGCCTCCTAAAACTCCAAGATGACATATGTCGCTAATTATAGTCCAGATTTGTTTTAAATCAAAACACACCTTTAGCTGTAAGTTAATTAGGACTGACCCTCCTTTCTAGAAAGTAATTCCAAAAAACTATTTTTCTGTTGAGTTAACCTCCAACCTTCGGTTACTAGCGGCACATTTTGTTCATTAAACTTCTCTGATGTTATTTCTCCTTTATCACGCCTGGCACACAAATTCGAGATTTTGGTCCTGACTGTTTCAAGTTGTAATTCAACGTCTTTTAACTGTTCTTGAGTAGTCTCACGCAACTTCTTATATAACGCATGGTGATCAAACTTTTCATCTGGTCCTTTTTCTATCATATAATTTTATTCCTAAATTACTTGTAATGTTCATAGTATACCTCCAAACCTCATTCAAAACAAAAAGCCCGCTTATTGCGGACAAATTTGCAAAATTTTATCTGTGACCGGAATGTTATCAGGCGAGAAGCGAATACTTTCAAAAAGGCTCTATTTATAAGTTTTGAAATTAGTCAAAAGACCTAATCTATCCATCATCTTATTCTTTTTCACTTTCAGTCCAGCCTGCTGCTGTTTTAGCTCATCAATTTTCCTTACGATAGCAAGATCCTCGTTGTCAATTCTTTGAACTTCAGCACCTAATACTGCTTGTTGCTGTTGATTTTCAAAAGTTCCCATGGGAAACATCCGAGCAAGCTCCCATTCTGCTCCGGCCTCATTATCGCTTAGGTCATCTGCTTGCATCCTAAGATTATCCACTTGTTCTTTAATGCCCTTCATTACATAATACGGTCCATCGTCTCCTTCCTCTAGATATTTATCATTCAGTGCGTCAATCTTAGAATTTACTTCCTTGTTCTCTTTTTGAATTTTTAAAATCTTTTCTTCCAAAATTTGTGCCGGAGTTTTAGTCCTCTCTGACCCAACTTGTTCTTCCGTTTTCATAATGTTATTTCCCTTTTATTTATAATACGTGTATTATACTCCAAATCCTCACTCAAAACAAAAAAGCCCTACTTGGGCTTGATTGCAAAAAGTTTTTAGATACTTAGTTCTGGCGACTAGCTACTTTCCCCTTCCAACAGAGTATCATCGCTACTACAGTGCTTAACTTCTGAGTTCGGAATGTTATCAGGTGTGACCACTGCGTCAAATCACCAGAACTAAATATCTAAAATCGAAAAACATAATAAATTTTCCCGATTTTGTTTTACAAAATCGAGGATCCTCGATTCGATAAATCGAATCGGGACGTGACGTTCAAATTTCCTAATAGGAATCGATCCATTAGTACTCCTCAGCTGAACGCATTACTGCGCTTACACCTAGAGCCTATCTCCCGATGCCTTACGGCATCGGGACCCTTGCGGGACCCAATCATCTCTTGGGGATCTCAAACGATTACTAATCTTAAAGTCGGCTTCCCTCTTAGATGCTTTCAGAGGTTATCCAATCCAGACTTAGCTACAGAGCAATGCCCTTGGTAGGACAGCTCTCAGACCAGAGGTCTGTTCACTCCGGTCCTCTCGTACTAGGAGCAAATCTTCTCAATAATCAACGCCTGCAGTAGATAGGAGACCAACCTGTCTCACGCACTTGTATCCATATTACTATGGGAGTCGGACTGTAGCTTTC
>JACQCW010000069.1 GCA_016201425.1 Candidatus Vogelbacteria bacterium
ACTTGTGTTAGATGTGCTGGCATATACTTTGAAAGATGTTGGAGAGCCGGTGAATCCTGTTGTTGTGAAAGTCACTGGGATGCTGGCGTTGCCTACTGTGCCTGTTGGGGCGGCTGTGGGAGTTGATGGGACGGAGGCGGCAACCGGCGTCACAGAATTGCTCGCTCCAGACTTTGGACCCTCTCCCCCATATGCGTAAGCAGCAACCTTGAATTTATAGGCAGTCCCATTCGTCAAGCCTGTGAGACCAGCCGGACTTGCAGCAAAATCCGCAATACTACCAGCACAACTCGTGCCACAACTACTTGGCCATAAGTATTGGGCGTATGTAGCACCCCCATCAGTAGAATAGTAAATAACATAACCATCGGGCGTAACACCAGATGTTGGTGCAGTAAACGGCACAGAAGCTGTACCGCTTCCAGACGTTACGGTACCTATGGTGGGAGCCAGAGGGCTAACACCCAATGAAAGATTATATTGGCCTAAATAATATATGGTGTTACCTGAGTTAGTTCCATAGTAAGTTGTGGCCCAAATTGTATATGTACCCACGGTGGCAGTAGAAGGAAGTATATAATCACTGATTCCAAAGGAATTCTGAGTCTCGGTTGTTCCATCTGGTCTTACGAGATAAACATATGGATAGAGAGTCGACGGTATGTTCTGCATAAAAATTTGAATTCTCTCATTTGGATACCCAGTAAAAGTATATTTGTCGTAATATGCTATACCACCAGCGGGCGCAGTTTTTGTGCAGTCACTGGTGTCAAGAGTACCACTAACCGTAGTCTGGGGCGTAATACTGGTGGCGACACATGCAGCTGATACCTTATTAGCAGGCAACAGGAATAAAACCAAAAGTAGGGTCAGACCACCAAACAGAGAAATTATTTTATTTTTCATTAGATTTTTGACATGTTAATAGTTGTGAATTAATTATACGCCAAAAGTAACTCATAACAAGAGAGATTTTGTGAATAAAGAAAATAGTTGACTCCAATCCCAAAAAACTATGAGGTTCAACCTCATAGTTTAAGATCTTTCGCATCTATCGCTAGGTCATTGGGCAAAGATAGTTCCCTCCCTCCTACCCTTCCTTGTTCCGATGCCAAGTTTTCAAAAAAATTTTTATATTCTGTGCCAAAATCTATAAATGACTTCAGTGGTTTTGTATCAATTACTGATGGAAAATTGTCTTTTCCAATATAATCTGGGTAGCTAGACCAGCGGTAACCTTCAAGTTGATCTAAAATATTAATCGATTCTTTTTTCTCAAAAAGAGCGAGGGGATTGGCGTGAATATAGTATGTCAGATAGTCGAGATAGGATTGATCCAAAATTGCTTTGGCCTTAAATCTCCCTTGAAACAAAACCCCATTCCGATCGTTTTTGGAATTAAAATACATTGTGTGTCCCGTAGAAAGTTTGTGAATAAATTTGCTTATACCACCCTTCCTACGTTCATGCAGTAATAAATGATAATGGTTAGGCATCAAAACATAGGCACAAATATCCACAAGCAAATCTCGCCTCGCCTTATTTCCATTTTCGTAATTACTAAGACCGCCATCAATATTCTGGGGCACATTAGATTGCTGATTGAGATCATTCAAAACATACAAATAGTGTATGAATCTTAGATAGTCTCCATCATCACTAAAAATATCGCGACCTTCCGTGCCGCGATTGTATATGTGGTAAAATACCCCCTCTTCAAAATGTCTTTCCGACATAGCAAACACTATATCACACTTTCTCCAACTATGAGGTTGAACCTCATAGTTAAAGAAACTTCATGCTATTTGCTCCCAAATATGGCAAACAAACCGAGACGAGGATCTTTAGTTACAGCATCAATCGAGGCTTGCTGGTTTAATATTGTCGCAGTAGCCGAAATTGGAATCCAGGCAAACTGATAGCAACCACCCGAAATCAAGTGACGGCTAATACAATAATATTGATACAGCTTCGCACTTTGCCACCTTGAGGTGTCGCTATCGCTAATAGAATTGAATTGTAATTTAATTGGAAGATTGTGTCTTAAGATATCTTGATTTATATTAGACATTACCTGAAAACCAAAAACGTAATCCGTAAGTTGCTGCAGATTTGATGGTACATGTCGAAGAGGAGAATCTATCGGGATCAATTGATTTACCTCGTCATCTAATAAGGCCTCAAAATTTATCATCGGGTTGCCGCCAACATTGTATAGAGAGTTTTTAGAGAAATTAATTTCGATGTTGCCGTAGTTATTATTCTGCTCATCAGTAAGGTCAGTATAAAGTCTCTGGGATGTCGCATTGAAGTCAGAGATAGTTTTTTTGGCTGGTGGCAATGTGACAGGACTCGCAATCGGACTTGAAAACTGATTAATCTCGGCTCGTGTAAACGGTGCCGGTTGAGTTAATGATCCATTTTGATCCATAGTAACCTTATAGCCCTGAAGCACTGTGAGTGGTTGGGGTTGATTCATTGTTGACACATAGGCTTTATCGTCAGTTACATAAATAGTTGGACTATGAGTAACACTATTCACCAATAAAACCATTTGGCTGTTTCTAAGCTGCCCTTCAAGCCAGCCCAATGGATCATTAAAAAAACTAACTCTTACTGGTGCACCACCGTTTGTGCTGGCAGTAACTTTTCCAGAAATAATAGTAACATAACCAGCAAGACCGTTAGCAGTTAGCGGCCCTACGCTATAGGTGTTAAGTACCCCAGAAAAACCATTTGAAATCTTTATAGAAGAATCATTAAAAGTATCAAAAGTAACGCTATCATCATTGGCTAGAACTGGAGAAATACCGGCTGGCACGTATAGACCTACTGAAAAATCAATCTTTACGAAACTTCCTGGTGCGTTAGGATCTGAAGTCAAAAAATATGGATGACCAGTAACTTCTGTAACTACCCCAAAGTTTCCTTGGGGAGGACAAGAATTCACAGCAGCGACCTCGGTTGATACGTAAGTCTTGTTGAACGGCTCGGTAGTAGCCTTAGGGTCTCTATATTCGCAAACATACGTCGTGTGACGTTGGAACCAATTCTTACTATATTGAGTGCAAGTCGCGCTTATAAATTTAATTGCAGTGGCGGGTGGAGTAGCACAAGCGGATATTAACGGCGGAGGGGGCTCGCCGATTTCATCGGCAAAAGAAATACTGACAAACAGAAATAATAGGCTCAAGATTAAAGTTAGAATCTTATAAATATTTTTTGGCATATCTAAATTGATATTTTATTTACTCAATAAATTATTTATTGCGGCGGTCATTTTTTGATTAATAAGGTTAACAATCTTTGAAATGGTGGCCGGCGGTGGAGGTGGATTGACTATACCGCTTACCTGGACAGAGACATTCGACGTAGCAGAGTCTCCATGAGCACCGCCAATTGTAAGCACAATATTGTAGCCACCAGCGCTAGACCATTTGTGAGTTAAGTTAAGTGGATTATACGTGCCAGTAATACTGTCGACAGTAATGGTACTATTTTGCCTAGCGCTACCGTCACCCCAATTAATCGAGTAGCTAAGTGGTTCTAAATCTAGATCAGCAATCCTCCATTGGAAACTTGTAGAAACACCAGCCAATATTCCCGATGTGTTGCTAGGATTTGAAGTAATCACTGTTGGATGACTCACAGGCGAAGATACGGCCGAAACTTCATTTGATAGGAGAACCGAATCTCCTCCCATATTAGTTGCAGCAACTTTGTAATAATAGGCCCCGGATCTTGATGTGGCTACGCTATCTGTGTAGCTATTGGTCGAGGGTGTAGCAAAAGGAATTCCAATTATAAATCCGGCCACGTCTCCGCGATAGACTTTATATGAAGTGGCGCGCTGTGATGCTACCCAACTAAGTGATATAGAATCCGAACCGGGTATGCCTGCGGTTGCTTGAAGGTTAGTTGGTGCGGATGGAACTGGCGGCAGAGGTGTGGCAGAAACCTCATTTGAAAACTCAGATGTTACACCTAGGTTAAAAGCCTTCACTGTGTATCTATAGGTAGTGCCGTTGATTGCCGAGCTATCAATATATGTGAGAGCAGTAATTGGAGATGCCTTCAGCGCTATACCATCTCGGTAAACACTGTAGCCTGTGGCACCAGATGATTGAGCCCAAGAAAGTGAGACTAGACCGTCACCGGAAATTGGTGCAGAAAGAACTGGAGTAGCAGGAGCTAGGGGGTGCAGGGTGACAGCAGCGAAGGTAGCGGCTGATCCCTCACCGCCCGTGTTTGAGGCAGTAACTCTAAATATGTAAGGGGTGCCATTGATTAAACCTGTGACCAAAGCAGATGTGCCAGTAATCGTAATAGCTGGAAGTGTTATATTTGAAAGTGGGCTTGCAGCATTACCATTATAGATCTTGTAACCAGACGTTGATGGTTCACCATGTGTATTGTCCGACGTTGGAGCAGTCCAACCAAGTGAAGCGGTGGTGTCATCAGCAGATTGAGTTAAAGAGGTTGGCCCAGCCGGCACTAGCGGCAACGGCGTTACAGAGACTTCATTTGA
>JACQCW010000064.1 GCA_016201425.1 Candidatus Vogelbacteria bacterium
CTCTTTGCTAGACAAAAAGGTTGACATTGGACTGGCGGGAATCACCATTAACGAAAGGAGAGAAAAAATTATCGATTTTTCTCATCCAACGCTTGATTCTGGACTACTTATACTTGTAAACAAAAATAACAACCAAATTCGTTTCTTTGAGAGCATGCGCCATCTTATGGGTGAGGGCAAAAGGATAATCGCGCCAGCGGCAATTGCCGTAATTGTCTTCGCAATTATCTTTGCCCACCTTTTGCTTTGGGCCGAAAGTGGAGCAAAAACATTCAGCCCAACTTATTTCCCAGCAATTTTTGAATCACTCTGGCTAGTTATATGCTCTATGTCGACTGATAGCTTTGGTGATTACGTCCCACACACCTGGCTAGGGAGATTCATAACGACGGGAATCATAGTAGGTGGCGTCGCTACGTTTGGATTATTAATTGCCCAGGTTTCATCTTTCATAACACTTAAAAAGCTCAGGGGTAAAATTGCAGGCCCGGGAGATTTAAAAAACAAAGAAGTGGCAACCATGACCGAAAGCACAAGTGTCCCTTCTTTACACAAACTTGGAGCGCACGTATCCACTGTAGTCAAAATTGAAGATGCATATACTCGCCTCGCAAATAAAACAGTCGACGCTATAGTTTTTGACGCACCAACATTAGAAGCGTATATGAAAAGTGGCACTGGTAACGCCAACCAATTCGAAATCATAGGTGGACTCTTCGACAAACAAAAATATGGAATCGCTATGCAATCGGGAAGCAACCTTAGGGAGAGGATCAACCAGGCGATCTTGGCACTTCACGACACTGGCGAATATGACTCACTCCAGTACAAATGGTTCGGTGAGGAAGAGAGAGAATAATGGCTTCGGTAAAAAATAAACCCCGTTCTGTATGAACAGAACGGGGGCAAGATAGACTCATTACCACCCAAGCTTTTCGTAAAGCAATATTCTAGAGATCTTGGCCAAAAAGAAGGCATCATGATCCGCACGATGGGGTTTTGCCCTGTCATCTAACACCCTAAGATTTCTCAAAGACGCATAAGGATCATTGACGTAACCACGGTAAAGTGAATCCAAATCCAATCCAGACCACTTGTACGGCGACAAATCCTTACTGGCAGCACCAAACTGCAAATTCAGATGTCCGGAATCGAAAAACACTGTATCCGTAACACCCTCCACATTCCTATTCGCACTGACTTGCTTGATCCACTTCAAGAAACCTTCCGTAACCTTGCCCGGACTTTCGCAGTAAGCCTGCATAAACTCGAGCACTAGCTTGGGATCAAAATCCTTATGGGTTGTTTCATACCTCATGTCGTATTTTCTCATATCTTCCAAGCACCTAAGCTGCGAACAACCGACCCGCATTGCCTCAATATCGAAATCAAGAGATGTGGGCTGCATCTCTCCATAAAAAACTAGACCCCGAGCTAAAGCCTCATCAAAAGTGACTGCTTCCCTCGTAACCACACAGGCTCCGATTGACAAAGTGCTATGAACGCCCAACCTGTGTCCCGCCGCTTCCACATCATTGGCTATATACAACCGATTCGACCGCATATACTCCTCCTTTTTACTGAAGAACAATCTAACAATTTATTCTCCAAAAAGAAAGCCCGAGGATCTCGTTACAAGACCATCGGGCGACCGTTAACTACAGAGTAGTCACCGCAGAGAAGTTTCCACCGAAGTAGTAACCAGACCTGTCATCATCAATCCGATTTTGTCCGACCACGAACCCGTTTGGACCCGCCGTGAAACAGCGAATATATTTTCCGCCAGGGCCACGATAAACCGTACCAGGAAAATGTACAGTGATAGTTCGACAAAAACGCAGAGCGGCTTCGTACGTCCATTCGAATGGCATTGCCTCCGGATGTTCCAAAAGGTAATCCATCAGCTGGGCACCCACAAGAGTCTTGCCGGAGTTCAAGAGCTTCTGCCAAAGTTTAATACTGGTCAAACGGGTGTATGGTCCACCCTGATCACCCGTCAAAAGAGTTCCTGACCACAAAGCTTTCCCTGCGGCTTCGTCGATCTCCCACCGTCCCGACTTTCTCTGGGCCGGCTGATCGCCAGGCAAATACTTGAAGTACCTGGAACCCTCATACGGAAGATCGGGAATTGCCGAGAAATCAACGAAGTGTCTCACAATCTCGACCTTGTTGGTCCTACCCTCGAGAATGGCTCTCACCAACGCCGCATTACTGCGACCAGAAAGCTTCTTCACGAGCTCCTTGCTCCAACCGGTAAGACCAAACGCTGTCTCCAATTCGTGAGACTGAGCACCACTCAAGACAAACTTGTCATTACTCATGACTTGTTTCTCCTTTTTGTTCTTGCACTCCTTGCGTTTTGCAAGCTGTGCTATGTAAAAGTATCCTACTGAATTATAGCACCAATCCCACTATATGTCAAGTCAAAATTGCAGAGTCACCTGGCTGCTGTGAAGTTCTTTTAAATTAAATGCTATTCTGTGCTATATTTCTCCTGATGATGAACTACCTAATAGGCCTAAATGAACGACAAAAAGAGGCAGTGCTACACAAGGATGGACCGCTTTTGATCGTGGCAGGAGCGGGAGCGGGGAAGACTAAGACCATTACACACAGAATCGCCCATCTGATCGCCGGTGGAGTTAACTCGAACAACATTCTGGCTGTCACTTTCACAAACAAAGCTGCAAAAGAAATGCGAGATCGAGTGAACGTCTTGCTTTCACAGGACGAAACAAAGAGTGCATTTGATGCGAATCCCCCTCGTGACCGTGAGCAAGAAAATGCACTCTTTGTTTCGTCCTCACCAAACGCCGTTTCCGGTTCGCCCTTAATCTCTACCTTCCACTCATTGGGTGTCCAGATACTAAAAGAGAACGCCAACACGCTTGGCATCAGCAGATACTTTTCAATATTAAACAAAGACGAATCTCTCTCACTCATAAAAAAGTGTGCCAAGGAAGTGGGGCTTTCTCCAAAAGAGTTTAGTGGAAGCGCAGTTCAGGCTGTCATCTCGCGCGAGAAAAATAAGCTCATCACACCAGATAAATTTGAAGTTAAAACTGAAAACCACTACTTCGGAGAGATGGCTCATGGTATCTGGGAAAAATACGAAAAAAAAATGCGTGAACAAAAAGCCTTCGACTTCGATGATCTAATCGCACAGCCAGTATTTCTTCTTAGGTCCAATGATAGAGTTCGAGAGTTCTACCAATCACTCTGGAAGTATATTCACATCGATGAATATCAAGATACCAACATGGCCCAGTATGAACTGTCAAAACTTTTGGCCGAAAAACATCGTAATATCTGCGTGGTGGGGGACTCAGACCAAGCGATTTACGGCTGGAGACAGGCAGACTACCGAAATATTTTAAACTTTGAAAAAAACTTTCCGGGAACAAAAACTATTTTACTTGAAGAAAATTACAGATCCACAAAAAATATTTTGGATGCCGCCAATGAGATTATCAAAAAAAACAAACAACGAAAAGAGAAAAATCTTTTTACAAGCCGTAGAGAAGGGCAAAAAATTCTCGTGTATGGTGCTTTCGATGAAAGCGATGAGGCCAGATTTGTGACAAGCAAAGTGAAAGAGATTTTGGCAGACAAAACGGTCCACCCAGAAGAGATCGCGGTCCTCTACCGTGCCAACTTCCAATCACGAATTCTTGAAGAAAAATTTCTAAAAAGTAATATACAGTACCAAGTTTTGGGCGTCAGATTTTATGAAAGAAAGGAGGTCAAGGATGTTGTCGCTTTGATAAAATATGCTGTAAACACTGAGGATTTACAAAGCATGGAAAGGATTATAAATGTCCCGCCGCGTGGAATCGGCGACGTTTCCTTCAACAAAATTATAAGCGGTCGCGAGTCTGATTTACCACTTAGACTTCAAGAAAGGTTACGGGAATTTAGACAGATGACGGCCAAAGCTAAAGAGATTTTGTTATCAAACAAACTTTCTGATTCAATCAAAAAAATCATAGAACTTTCAGGTATGGACAAGGGTTTAAAAACGGAGGAGGATGGTGAAGATCGAATTGAAAACTTAAAGGAACTGGTAACTATCGCAACCAAATATGACTTTCTCACACCAGAAGAAGCCTTAGATAAATTCCTGACCGAAACAGCGCTACTTTCAGATCAAGACTCGCTCACAGAGCAAAAAAACGGAGTCAAATTGATGACGGTACACGCATCAAAAGGCCTAGAATTCAAATATGTTTTTGTTACTGGACTCGAAGAAGACCTCTTTCCTCACAGATCGATAGACCCGAGAGCTGAAAACGACCCCGAGGAAGAGCGGCGTCTATTCTACGTCGCAATCACACGCGCTAAAGACAGACTTTTTATCTCCTATGCCAATATGAGAACGATATATGGATCCAAAAAGATAAACATGCCTTCGAGATTTTTAGGTGACATAAAAGATGATGTCGCAGAGTTTAAGTCTAACAATGTGTTTGACAGCTTTGGCTCTGCCGCATCCGGTCAAAACAAAGAAGAAGATATAGTTGAATGGGACTGTTTAAAATAAAAATGGACAAACCAAAAAAATCACTTGGCCAGAATTTTTTAACATCAGTTGGCGCAGTAAATAAAATAGTTGAAGTGGCTGACTACAAAAGGAGCCTAACTATACTAGAAGTTGGACCCGGGAGGGGAGTGTTGACCGAAGCACTACTTAAAAAATTCGATAAAGTTTTGGCGATTGAGAAAGATAAGGATCTCATCGGCTTTCTGAGTGCAAAATTTTCCGCTGAAATCGCCGCCAACAAACTTGAATTATTCGAGGGCGATATCTTAAACCTCAACCCATCCAACTTGGGGTCTAAGACCCCAAGTAAAAGTTACGCAATAGTTGCTAATATTCCCTATTACATCACTGGCCAATTTCTGAGACAATGGCTATCAACGGATAATCATCCTGAGTATATGGTTTTGATGCTTCAAAAAGAGGTAGCCCAAAGAATTGACGCCAAAGATGGCAAAGAAAGCCTACTTTCAACGAGTGTTAAAGTATACGGCGAACCAAAATATATTGAAACAGTCAAAAAAGGATCATTTTATCCTATTCCAAAAGTCAACTCGGCAATCTTGAAGATCAGCAATATTTCAAAGCAATTTTTCCGTCCAGATATGTACATTAATATCGAAGAAAACCACTTTTTCTCTATTCTAAAAGCAGGTTTTGCACATAAAAGAAAATTCTTAATCAAAAACTTGCTAACTAAGTTCCCGAGTAAAGAAAAACTTGAAACCATATTCAAATCTTGCAATCTGGAACCAAAATGTAGAGCAGAAGATGTGCAGCCAGAACAGTGGCAATGCCTCGCACAAAATCTATAAAGATATCCACATAAAATATCTAATATTATAGCGAAGAAATAAGGACGGAGTGCTATAATTAATCTGGACAAAACCAGATGTTTTGGCCGTAAAATTGGAACAGTTTTTAACCAAGAATGTTTTAATATCAATTCTCGCCGGGATCCTTATTATTGCTGGAGCTTTTTGGTCGCGACTATCAAATGCCCCTCAATTATCGACCCCAGAAATCCAAACTGGGGGCGTTAGTGAAATCTCCTATCAAAAAAACTCAGAACTACAGCCAACACCAACCCAAAACAGTGATGAAACTATAAAAGTTGCTAACTTACCAGATGTTAATGGTCTAGATGAAAACACTCCCGTAGATGCACTGACCGCAGACCAAAAATTCTTGCTAACTCCAAGCCCGAGCACACTGCCATATGAAGAGATCACCGACAAATCAACAATATATTCCAACGGTACAACCAGGTTCAAAATGTCCGACATTAGTACGACAGACACCAATCGTGCAAGCCTACTAACCTACGGCAAGAAATTAGTCGAGACAATCGATGGCTACCCATATTACGTAGCTAAGTCACCAACAGAAATAACTTTAGACCTTTCAAAAAAATTTTCTGATGCCGGTATAAACTCTCTTGAGACAATAAGAGCCTCCTACGATGGGACGTCAAAAAACCTTATCAACCTCAGTGTCCCCGACGGTCTGTCAACTCTGCATATTGACCTTGCTAACTCTTTTGATAGAACTGCCCAACTTATCAACAATATGGAAAAAATACAGACAGATAAACTACTGGCTATGAATAATGCGAGACAATACATCGAGGAGTCAAAAATTACCTTATCGATTCTTTTACAGATGAACAAATATTACAAAGACAATAATGTTGACCTGGGTGAAGGTAATAAGCTTAACGCGAAAGTTGAAATTTTAAATTAAATGACTGTGGGAAAAACGACATTCAAATTCTTAAAACGGCCTATAAACATTGTAGTAATTTTTATTTTACTTGCTTCTATACTACCTAATAAAACACTGGCAGCAAGTGGCGGAAGTAGCACTGCAATAAGTGACACCGATCATTTTAAAAACATTGTAAACTCAATTGGCCGGAATGATGGCTTCTTTGATCCGGCTGGAGGAGGTACAATCTCGGCATTGCAAACAATTGTTGAAGGTGATTCCTCTGTGCCTGGAAACGACATAGACCTCTCCCAGGATGTAATAGCTGGTTGGATCATGAACCCTACAGTGGTGCCTGACTACACACCAGACTATCGTTTGCCTCTAACCAAACAAAATCTAACCAACATCTTAAAATATTATGAACAGACGGCAACTTTACAGGACGTATGTGCCAATGTAAACTCTGAGCCCACACTCGCACAAGCATGGGAACTCTTATGCTCTTATAAAAAGAAAGGTGGTAACCCAAATGGCGGTGGTAACCCAAATGGCGGTGGTAACCCAAATGGTAGTAATAGTAGCACCACCCCGATAGGAACCTGCGTCGAAACTTCTAGCGTAACCGCAGGTGGAGGTCGCCAATCATACTTCACAGAAGGCAGACTAGAAGGAGATAAAGATACTTTCAAAGTTAAAACCCTTGAATACCCAGGATTTCCTAGCCTAGGAACAGGGACAGACCCAGGACTTAAGGCCCCACCTGTAAACGAAATCGGACCACTCCTCATTCTAACGGGGCAAATCAAAACGCTCACGTCACAAATTTGTACTCAAGTATCTGCTCTAAAGGCCGACATAGAAAAAATAAGAGACAACACGCACGAGATCGATCTAACCACGAAGGCCATTCTAAAAGAGGACAAAAATATCAATATTACTACCAAGGCCACAAAGGTGGACACGGGCGATCTTGTCAGGAAAGAGTTCGTTGACGACCCGGCAGCATGGAGAGCCGCAAAATCGGGAATTGATGCTGAGGCTACAAAGTTTGCCAATTACGTAACTGCCGGACGAAGTACTGGAGATATAACTGGCAGCTCCGCAACAAAAGATACCTTTACCCCAGATATTAACGCCTATGAACACGAAGCAAGAACTGCTGCCGCAAAAGTTTTCTACGCTGAACTTCAAAACTTCTTTACAAGCTCAATCAGGGACCCAAAAATGGCTCGAATAACAGACGTAATACTGGCAGAAGTTAAAAATCGGGTGGATGAGGAAGCAAAAAACGATTCTCAAAAATTTGACTATATAAGAGGTCTAAACAATATTGCCAGTATTAATGTTTACCTTCAAAACTTACTCAACAACAAGATCAACACCGCCGGCAGTAACGCTGTATCAGAATACATTGCAGGCAATACAATCATCGGGAGCAAGAACTGTCCAAGTGATTCATTGATTGATATTGGAGGTGGTAAGTTCTTTTGTGCCACTGGTCTAAACATAACAACTCCCGCGCCAGTCATCAAGAGTCTACTTGAACAATTTAACACCACCAAATTACGCCAGGCGGAAATTGCCGACGAACGTGGAGAAAAAGTTTCTGTAGGTGGCATAGTAGATGCCGCAATAAGTGGTTGTCCGTCGGGGAGAAGAGGTTCCAATGGAATATGTGCAGCTGTGATTCCGCCGGCAAGCGTAGATTGCCCTATCGGTCAACACAAGAATAGTATTGATGAATGTATCGACGACCAAGCTGACACTGGTTGTCCAGATGGTCAGAAGAAGGACAAAGACGGAGTCTGTCAACCACTGCCAACAGATAACGGATACTGTGACAAATATCACGAGAGAGACCTAAAGACGGGTAAATGTAAAGAAAGAACTGCTGCCTTAACTTGTGGACCAAATCAATACCATGATCCTAAGCATCCGGAAACTTGCATCGACAAGCCCGACTGTGGTCCAGGTGGATACTTTGATGTAGTAGCAGATGCATGTGCCCAAAAGGCAGCCTGTTTCCCCGGTCAAGTAAGAGGATCAAATGGACAATGTCACGATGCAGATTGCGGGACTAATATGCAATTAGATGAAAATAACGACTGTGTGCTAACCAAAAAATGTCCAATCGGTTTCCATTCAAACCCAGACACAGGCAGCCTCATTAAATGCCTTCGTGATAAGCCCTGCCCAGATGGATTTGTTGAATCGCCTCCTGATAGCGGTAAATGTGTGGTAGCATATGAACCGAATAGTTCTAAATCCATCGACCTGGCAACAAAGACGGAAAGTAAATTAGCTTCTTCAAATCTCGCGAGTCTCGGCAGTCTAACCAATCAAAAATCACTATCACAAAAACTTGAAATTGTGTCCGAAACTAAAACTTCACCCAGCGGTATTAAAACCACGACACTAACCTTTACCCCAGGCAACGCCTCCGCCTGCTTAGCCACTTCTGATTGGCCGACCTTTGTCGAACCACTCATCGGTGGAGTAAGCGGGCCATCATATCTGTTTAAGAACGGCGACACACTGCCAACCGACTCTCAAACTTTTGAGGTGGTACATCCTCGCGCATTCGACCTGACTGCATCTATCACCAGACAACCAGGCTTTAATGTCAATTCTCGCCAACCACTAGCTCAGACAAATATTCTTTCGTCCATTACAATCGATACAAACGGGCTTACACAAAAAGTCGCTTATACACCAGAACTCACAAATGTTGAAGTGGGGGACACGCTAACTCTACAGATTAGCGGTTCGACTCTATCAATAAACATAGTCCAACCCTATCAGTCAGATGTAGTCAGTAGAATCGTGACCGAAGCAACGTCAGGAACACTGGCCACTAAGCGTGCCTTCGCTAACTACACCTTCAAACAAAATGGTAATATATTAATTGTATCTAATAAATCTCCAGTAGAAGCGGACGTACCAGAATCAGCAATTTATTCACTCGAATGCAACATCAACAATAAGGCAGTGCTAAAGAGCGTTAATATCGTTTTCCCATAAACATGACTTTCTGGCAAAAACACAAAAAAACAATTTCAGTCTTGATGCTTGTAATTATTGTCATCAATTTTGGCATATCTATACTTCTGACACCTAAAATCGCACAAGCAGAAACTTGGGGAGAAAAGTTCTCACGGTGGGGGAATGTGACACTTGGAGTTGCGGGAACAGTAGCAGCTGTGACCGGGTGTACTGCTCTGGGTTTTCTTGCAACCCCCGCATCCACCCTCTTATGTATTGCCTCTCTTGGTGTAGGTGGAGCTGCTGTAGTTACATCAGCAGGAAATATAGTTAGTCGCACCACAGCAATGGCCGTCGCCGATAAAATCTCACCCAGCGGCACACCGGACGAGAAAAAAGAAGCACTGGCAACAAAAATTGAAGAGGGGCAAGGAGGTTCAGTATGGGCAAGTGCTTTTGAAGGGTTGGCTTACCTACTATTTCAAGCCGTCTCTGGTATTTTCTCAGCACTAAGTGTCTTGCTAGATGAAGTAATTAAGGTTGCAACAAATACAGCGCTTCTGCCCACGAGTGCAATCGAGGTTGGTTGGACGATGGTTCGCGACACTGCAAATATGTTCTTTATTTTTTTGCTATTATATATCTCAATCTCCACAATTCTTAGCTTAAGCGGCGCGGACACCTGGAAGCTCCTGGGGAAACTGATATTAGTGGCACTCTTGATTAATTTTAGTTTAGCGTTTACATACACGATAATAGATTTTTCTAACGTCGTCGCCAGGCACTTCCTCGCTGCCAGTGGCTCCCAAACAATAGATGGCACTTATAGTATTGCCAAACGAGTGGAACAAGCTTTTGGTACAGCGGCATTAATTTCTACCATAGCTAGTCAATATACAGCCAACTTCGACAATAAGGGCTGTGCCGATACTCAACATTGGAACCCTGATCTAAAACGATGTGATGAAGGCCCACCCTGTGGTCCAGGAGAAAAAAGAGACACGCATGGGGCTTGCGTCCCTGGTGACATTGGTGTTTTGGACCCACTTCAGATCGGATTGACATACCTTGGCGTATCCGCAGTCCTACTTGTGGCAGCCTTTGTCTTAGGCTCAGGAGCATCAATGTTTCTCGTTAGACTTATGAAACTAATGTTACTGACAATTTTATCACCACTAGCATTCATTGGTGCTATAATCCCATCACTAACATGGTGGTCAGAGTGGTGGAAAACCCTGATTGGAGAAGCCTTCATGGCTCCAACGTTTCTATTTTTTATCTACATTGCATCAATTATTTTAGTGGCCCCATCTGGAGACCAGTTTTTACCCAATGGTAGTTATTATGACAAGGCAATTAATTACTTCACTTTTGACCGTAGTGTTCAAGATGGTAACGCCTCGCTTCAATTGGTTTTGAGATTTGGTCTAGTAACGGCCCTCTTTGCACTAGCTATTGTGGCGGCACACAAAGTAGCTGGAGAAACAGCTAAGACAGGTGGCAAAATGGCAGGATTCGCTTTCGGTACAGCGGCAGGTGTTGGGGCAGCTACGCTTCGACAGACCGTAGGTAGAGGCGGACAAATGATCGCTGAGTCACAGGGGATAAAAGACCTGGCGGCTAAGGATAATATAATTGGCACACTAGCTGGGGCAGCCAGGGGCATGGGTGATTATGCCAGCAAATCAAGCTTCGAAGCGAGGAATGCCCCGATCCTCGGTAGTGCTATGGAGCAAGCAGCTGGAATTGCTAAGATCGACACAAAAGATCTCCAGAGTGGAGCATCTTTGGGTTCTTTATATAATTCTAATGCCGGCGACAAAAAGACTGCCGGTGGATTTGCCCAGGCCGGCGGACTAGGACTATTCCATCCTGGCGCTGAAGCAAGAGCGACAAGCGAAAAGGCAGCAAAAGACAAAATCGAGGCAGATAAGAAAAAAGTGTTTGATGCCACAAGGTATGATCTACTCAATAATCTTAAAACAATAGATCCAGCCACCGGAACATACGACAACACAAAGATTCAATCATCAATGAATACACTGGATGATAGACAGTTCCTAAGCATGGCAGATGACATTTTCAAACCCGAGAATGCCCACCTACTTAATAACCTCTCCGAACATCATGTAACACTCTTATCGACGAGAGGGGACATCAGCCAGGCTAACAAGGCACAGATGAAAACAGCAATAACCGCAGCAACAAACACAAATACTGACGGCAAGAAATTTTACAAGGAGGAGATGAAGAAACAGGCCGCGGCTAACTTTGGCAGTGCAGTACTAGCGGGTCCTGCGACTCCTGCAACCGGACCAGCACTTTCACCTACGGCACATATTCAGGCAGAGCTAAATAAATTGGATCCAAAAGCAATAATACACACCGATCCCGCCGTACTATCAAAGCCAGAAGTGGCAAGGGAAATGAGTGGCGTCCACTTACAATCACTTTTAGATGAATACATGAGCGGCAGTGGGAGAGTACAAGAACAAACACTTAAGGATATTAGGGCGAACGCAACTGGTCCTAGTGCTACAAAATACTTTAGCGGACCTGCTGGATTAATATGGCCAATTTAATTTAAAAAATAAAACCGATGGATTATTCACCACAAGAATTAAACGAGGTATTTAAAGGATTACCCCAGACACTTAAGGAAGCTGTTACTTCAGTGGAAACAGCTGAAACCATAAACAATATTGGCAGGAAATATGGCCTACACATAGACCAAATTGGGGTTCTGGGAATAGAGTCAGGTAAGATTTTACTTGGTTTAGCTCATCCAACCGAGTTTGTCAGTAATATTACAAAAAAACTTGGAATCGAAAGGGTTGTTGCCAGTCAAATAGCATCAGAAATTAATGATAAGGTCTTTCTAAGGGTTAGAGAACTTCTTAAGGGAATCTCGGACAAGCCGGTCAAAGAGCAGGACACAACGGATAACGAACCACACCCAGTGAGGGATGCTTTACTAAAAGCCATAGAGAATCCGGAAGGAATAGCAAAAAAAACGGAGACACCAAAACCTAAAGAAATTCCATTGGTCGAAATCAAAAATCCTTATGAACCAGCTAGACCAGAAACACCCCCAATCGCACCAATCCCCAAGATACCACCTACTGCGGCACAGGAGCCAACCGAAGCACCATCAATCCTTGAACAAAAGATGTCTGGCGAGGTCAGCCTACCAAAAACGGAAAGAAAGGTAGATATGTACAGGGAACAAGTATAAATGCAATTTCAAGTACCACAATTTATAGATATAGAAGATAAGATTTTTGGCCCACTAACCTTTAAGCAGTTTATCTATATCTTAGGGGGGGCTGGGGCAGCATTCGTCATATACAAATTGATCCCAAATACAACACTAGCAATTATTACTGCCGCACCAATTGTAATCTTCGCACTAGCACTTGCATTCCGCCAAGTTAATGGCAGACCATTCATTGTTATGCTCGAGGCAGCATTTAAATACTACTGGTCACATAAACTATTCCTTTGGAAAAAATTACCAACTAAGAAAGTAGTGCAAGGTGGGGCAGAGTTACCTGTCGAAGAACCTTCAATATTTAATCCCAAGCTTGTGTCCGGTAAACTCAAAGATCTTTCATGGAGTTTAGATGTGCATGAGAAAATTTCTAAAGAAGACAAATAAAAAGTATAATATATAAATGGACAGAGCAAAATCAAAATCAAGCCAAGAATTTGTGCCTATTAAAGAGATCCGGGAAGGAGTTACTGTTTCAAAAGATGGATCAATACAAATGGTCTTAATGGCCTCCTCACTAAATTTTGCCCTCAAATCCCACGATGAACAAACAGCCATCCTCCTACAATATCAGAGTTTTCTAAATTCACTCGATTTCACAATACAAATACTTATTGAGTCGAAAAAACTAGATATAAAACCCTATCTAGCAACGATAGATGAAAGAATAGCGGCCCAAACTGAGGACCTTTTAAAAGTTCAGACGCGCGAATACAAAGAGTTCATCAAAAAGTTCACAGAAACAGTGAATATTATGTCCAAATCTTTCTTTGTGGTCATTCCATATAATCCACCAACATTCCAAAGTGGCACCAGTATTGTGTCTCCACTAGCTAAACTATTCGGTAGAACTACCGACAAAAGCGTTTACCAACAAGAGGTAGCGAACTTTGAAGAAAATCGTACACAACTCGAACAACGAGTAAATGTCGTCAATCAAGGACTCGCAAGGCTTGGTGTGAGAACCATTAAACTTGGCACTGAGGAACTGATAGAGCTTTACTATAGAATATTTAATCCGGAAGAAACCTCCGGCCCAATTGGATCAAAATGAGTAAGGACGAAAGCAAAATTTCAGGAATTTTACCACAAGACATCTTCAAAGAGGGTGTGTTGGAGTTACAAGACGTCATCGCACCATCGGCGCTAAAAATCACGCAAGACAGTATTTTATTAGGTGAAAAAATTGCTAGGGTTTTCTTTGTTATATCTTATCCTAGATTCTTGTCCGAAGGCTGGTTTGCTCCGATTGTCAATCTCGACAAAATATTCGATATCTCTATAATAATCCACCCCATAGAGACGACAACGATTTTAAGACAACTGCAAAAAAAAATCGCTGAGGTACAAAGTCAGATAGGTGCCAACGAGAAGAAGGGTATGGTGAGAGATCCGATTCTTGACACTGCATATCGAGATATTGAAAAGTTAAGAGATGAACTTCAACAAGCCCGGGAAAAAATATTTGACGTTGGTTTATATATCACAATCTACGGAGAGAACGAAGAAGCACTTAGCAAGTCAGAGGCAGAAATCAAAAATCTTCTCGAATCTAAACTTATTTATGTTAAACCGGCACTCTTTCAACAAGAAGAAGGATTCAAAAGTATCCTGCCAAATGCCAACGATCAACTAAACATAAACTCCAAACTAAACTCCTCGCCTCTTTCTTCAATGTTTCCCTTTGTGTCATTCGATCTTACGTCAAACAAAGGAATTCTGTATGGTGTCAACCGTCACAATTCTAGCTTAATATTATTCGATAGATATTCACTTGAAAACTACAACTCCGTAATATTCGCCAAGTCCGGAGCTGGAAAGTCCTACGCCACCAAACTTGAAATACTAAGGTCTCTAATGTTTGATACTGAAGTTATTGTAATAGACCCAGAAAGAGAGTATGAATTCCTGGCCGAAGCTGTTGGGGGCAGATATTTCAATATTTCTCTGAGTTCAGAACATCACATAAATCCATTTGATTTGCCGTTCGTCAGGGAAGACGAGTCACCGGCTGACATTTTAAGATCAAACATAATTAGTTTGGTCGGACTATTTAGGATAATGTTAAGCGGCCTAACTCCAGAAGAAGATGCTGTTATGGATACCGCAATTAGAGAAACGTATGCGCTCAAAGATATTACTGCGGACTCAGACTTCTCTGGTAAAGAGCCCCCACTCTTGTCTGACCTAGAATTAGTTTTGGCTGGTATGGATGGTGGTGCGGGATTAGCACAGCGCCTACTTAAATATACTCAGGGCACATGGGCAGGCTTTTTAAACAAACCAACAAATGTCGATATTAATAAAAAATTTATTGTCTTTTCTGTCCGAGATATGGAAGATGAACTAAAACCCGTAGCTATGCATATTATAATGAACTATATCTGGAATGCGATAAGGCGAAACTTGCGCAAGAGACTACTGGTTATTGATGAAGCTTGGTGGATGATGAAATCAGAAGATACCGCATCGTTCCTCTTTGGACTAGCTAAAAGATGCAGAAAATACTACTTAGGACTCGCCACAATCACTCAGGACGTTGCAGACTTTATGGCCTCACCGTATGGCAAACCGATAATCAATAACTCCTCAATTCAATTTCTTATGAAGCAAGCTCCGGCTGCCATCGATACTCTACAAAAAACTTTTAATCTGACAGACGAAGAAAAATACCTTCTTCTTGAATCAGACGTAGGAGAGGGGATATTTTTTGCCGGGCTGAAACATGTGGCCATAAAGACGATCGCATCATACACAGAAGATCAAATTATTACATCTGATCCATCCCAGCTATTATCAATTAAACGGGCCAAAGACGAACTCAAGGCCTCTCAGTCATAATTAATATGGAAGACGACACCTCAATGATAAACTGGGCACTAATCTACAGTATAGCTGTCTTTTTTGATCTTGTTGGTGCCCTGCTTTCATTCTTTGCCATAGGGTTAATTGTTAATCGGGTTATTGATCTCCTTCTTGGTCCAGCCTTCGCGCTATGGTTCTACGTTACAGGTATTAAAGGTTGGGGGTGGAGACTTTTGGTTGGTGATATATCCAAGGAGTTGCCAATCTTTGGTGACTTTACCCCAGACTGGACAATCGCTATCTATTTTATTAGAAAGAAACATTTGGCAACTATTGCCGGTAAAAGTAGTGTAGAAGACACAGGACAAGGCTTTGGCCCAACACAAGAAGCTCAAGCATTAAATGAATACAGTGAACAAGTCAATTATTAAAACAATAATATTAACCGCTTTAGCATTTTTGCCTTTTTTATCCATGGCCTTTTCAGAAACAACCGACGGTGGACAACTTACTGCAGAAATTACCCCAATCAACCCAGGCCCTAATACTGAAACATACATACATCTAGTAAGTTACGAAGTTGACCTAACCAGATCATACATTTCTTGGATAATTAACAATACTAAACAAGAAGAAGGTATTGGAAAAGACTCCATAAAATTTGTAACTGGAAATGTGGGCAAAAAAGTGGTTTTAAATATCAAGGTTCTGACACCAGACGATAAACAAATAATCAAAAATATATCGATTCTTCCGGCTGACATTAATATCCTCTGGCAGTCAAAAGGTTATACTCCTCCTTTTTATAGAGGCAAATCTCTAGTGTCTGGTAACAGTACTGTAAAACTTATTGCAATTCCAAGTATTAAAAACGAGGCCGGGCAAACTATTAATCCGGCACAACTATCTTATAATTGGAAAGTTAATTATAAAGACTTCAAATCTGGATATGGCGCAAATAGTATAACAATAAACACTGGAGATTTGTGGGAAAACACCATATCAGTAGATGCCTCTGAACCAAATCTCGGATTGGTAGCGACAAAGAGGATTGTTTTGACTCCATCAAAACTTAAACCATTAATTTATGTAACTGGTCCTCTTTCTGGACCTGTTTATTCTAATACAATCAAAGATGTTTTAAACATGGACAATCCAGAAACAACAATCAGAATAGAACCATTTTTCTTTGACGTACAAAACAACGATCCTGGTAAACTAGACTACGAATGGTATCTTAATTTCTCACCAATTACCACAAAAAGTAATGAATTAACACTTCGAAAACCAGATCTTGGTGGTGATTCTATATTAAACATAAGAACGATTGGGGTATCCCAACTTAATCAAACAAGCCTTCTTGTTAAATTCTAATGCAATTTATATAAAAATGCTGAAAATATCACACAAAGTTAAATTTTATTTGCTGGGACTAACGCTAGTAGTATTACTTTTTCCAAACACACAAAGCCTAGCCGAAACACCGACCGCTCCACCCACACCACCTGCTACTGGATATTACCTTTTACAACCAATAGGATCGTTTGATGCAAACACACCGATAAATGAAAGTAATTTTACAACCTATCTTCAAACAATTGTAAATATCGCGATAGGTATCGCCGCAGCCCTCGCAGTGATTATGCTTATTTTTGGTGGCCTAGAATATGTATCAACCAGTATCAGTGAAGCTGCTAAAAAAGATGCAAAGGATAGGGTAACAAATGCCATTCTTGGAATACTCATCATTTTATCTGGTTACATTATTTTTTATACAATTAATCCAGACATACTAACCTTAGGACTACCAAGAATTTTACCATTACCAGTAGGCTCACCTGCTAGTAGTAGAAAGGCATATGACCTGTCAAAAACGGGCGAACCGGCCTACACAGGGATAGATGATGGTAGTAACAATGGTAGTGGCACAGGATCTGGATCGGGGACTGGAAGCGGTAGTGGCACAGGATCTGGATCGGGGACTGGAAGCGGTAGTGGCACAGGATCTGGATCGGGGACTGGAAGCGGTAGTGGCACAGGATCTGGAACTGGCGGGACATATACATTGAGTGTTTCTCAATCCGGGAGTGGCTCTGGAACAGTCACCAGTTCGCCTGGTGGAATTGACTGTGGTAGTACATGCTCGGCCTCATTTGAAGCCGATTCGTCAGTTGAACTAAGTGCGAAACCAAACCTTGGCTCTACGTTTACTGGTTGGTCATTGTTATTATGTGGTTCGAGACTAGTTTGTGATCTTTTGCTTAATCAAGATAAAAGTGTGTCTGCTGAATTTACTAATGCAGGTGGAGGAGGAACAGGAGGTGGAGGAGGAACAGGAACAGGAGGTGGAGGTTGAGGAGGTTATCTAGTTAAAAAGTAATAATGAACAACAACTTAACAAAAACATTGATAGTAATTGTGGTAGCTCTAATAATAATCCTCTCTGGTTTTGGTCTTTATAAATATATCTACAATAGATCATCTACGACCTCAAATTTAGATAACGCCTCCACAACATCAGCTTTTCCACAAAGCCCAGACATTTCCGGACAGTATGGTTCTGATAGCAACACTACTATTACAAATACAAACAAGGCTACTAACGGAAGAAATACACAATCTTCCATCAGCTCAAGTGTAGCGGGATTTGATGTTAAGATTGTTTCAGATAAGCCAGTTTCAGGTTATTATTTTATCGAAAAACAAGACCCTGACAACAAAGAACCAAAACTATATTTACGGTATTCAGAGAGGGAGAGCGGTCACCTATACGAAATCGCCTATAATGAAAATATCCCAAGAGAAATTTCAAATACAACAATTACCAGAGTTTATGAGTCATACCACAACAACCTTGGAAATATTCTCCTTTATAGAAGACTGGATGAGAATAACCAAGTTCAGAATATTTTGGCTAAACTTGGTGAAGGTCTAATTTCAACATCGACCGATAATATTTTAGCCAGTACTGTAGGAAAATTAAATCAAATACCCTTCCAAGCAGATATTCGAGAGGTTGCGATTTCACCGAATAGAGACAAGATATTTTATCTCACCGCTGCGGGTGATAACTTTATTGGGACAATTGATAATTTTAGTGATAAAGCAGGTGGCAAAAAACAAATATTTAGCTCTCCTTTGGGCGAATGGCTTGTACAGTGGCCAAAAGACAATACACTTTTCTTTAATACAAAAGCGGCGGCAGGTGTTCCGGGATACTTATTCTCTGTTGATGTAAGCAAACAGGATTTTACAAAAATTATTGGTGATATTAACGGACTGACAACCAATATTGGCCCTGATTTAAAAAAACTAATTTACTCCGAAAGCACAAATGGATTCGTCACCACATATCTTTATGATTTAACAAGAAACGACAAGTATTTATTGCCCATTAAGACACTGCCAGAAAAGTGTGTTTGGGGTGGTATTGATGATAATCTACTGTATTGTGCTGTACCAGTCTCCCCAAACAATAATGATTATCCGGATTCTTGGTATCAGGGCACAGAGTCTTTTAATGATGAGATCTGGGTCATAAACCTCTTAACAGGACAAACAAATATAATCGCTGATCAAAATTCACTTGGTAGAAATACAACGGTAGATGCAACCAACTTACAACTTAGCCCAAAAGAGAATTATCTATCTTTCATAAACAAAAAGGATCAATCTCTGTGGCTAGTTAAAATAAAATAGATCTATTTCACAAAGACAACAATCCTGTCTGCCTTATTTTTAACGTATAGTTCGTGGCCAATAGTAAAAAGGTTGTTAACTATCCAATATATTGAAACTGCTGTATTTAGTTTATAGGAAACAAACATTATAAATAGGGGCAAAATAAATTTAATCTGAAAATTCATACTCTGTGCCAAACTATCACTTAAAGAAGATTCTCCATTATTTAACCTCTTTGGGGTAGGGGGAAGAGAAAGTTGAACTTGCACAAACTGTGTTAATCCAACAAGTATAGATAAAAAAATATTTTTTTTAGTAAGATCAATCAACCCAAGAAGGGCAGAGCTTATAAAAGGTGGCTTAATAATAAAACTATAAATATCCACCGAAGTAATATCAATTCCCGTCCTGAAAACAAAATATAATGCTAATATTATCGGCAACTGAATAAACATCAAAAATACCCCGGAAAAAGGGTTCACCCCGTGTTCTTTGTACAGATCCATAATCTTAACAGCCTGCTCTTGTTGATTGTCTTTGTGTTTTTCCTTTATTTTTACCAGTTCTGGTTCAAGCTCTTTAAGTTTTTTTTGAGTCTTAATTGTCCTGTGAGAAATAGGAATTAAAATCATCTTTACAAACAGAGTCAAAACAACAACCGCTAAACCCAGATCGTGGTTCGGTAAAATTGCTGTCAATAAAACCAAACAATTATACAGTGGTCTATAAAAAAAATTGTAATATATAAAGTGCATCACTTTATAAGTCTAGCTTGTTTTAAAATCATCACTATCTCTTTATTTAATTCGTTGTAATTCAAATTGATTGCCGCGGGCTTAAAAAAGAAAACGCAGATTAAAGGTTTTTTTATTAAATTTTTATGTTTGTTTATTATATCTCGACTCCTTCTTTTTAGTAAATTCCTTTCGGTTGCTAACTTGGAAACCTTTAAAGATACAACAAACAAATATTGATTTGGTAATGTTAGTACGTTCTTTGGGGGTTGAATAAACCTAAGACTTAAAGTATTGGAATGTAATATTTTTCCACTCTTTAAAATTTCGGTAAAAATTTTTTTATTAATTCCCATTAAACAGATAGACGCGCTCTTTGTTTCCTCCTCCTTGCTTTAATAACCCTCTTGCCACCTGGCGCGCCTTTTCTGGCCAAAAAGCCGTGAACTCTACTTCTTTTCTTGTTTTTTGGATTATATGTTTTAGACATAAAGGCAGTCTACAATACAAAATGATTTAAATCAAGCA
>JACQCW010000067.1 GCA_016201425.1 Candidatus Vogelbacteria bacterium
CGATGTAAATATCTCCAGTCCCGCTGTTTCGGAGATTCTTGAGTTTAATGGCACCAATTGGGTAAACTTCGCCACCTCATCACTTAAACTAAGTGGAACCAACTTTAATAATAGTGTCAATGATGCCATTATCGCTTCTACAACTTTGACAGCCGCAGGCAACTTAAACGTTCTCAGTAGTCTAAATGTTCCAAATGGAGTAGCCTACCTTTCTAGTGGAATGACAGAAGTCGGGCCGACACTTATAAACTCTGCTGGATCGAACAATACAAGTATTGCAGCATCGAGTAACTCGGGTACCGTTAGTATCGGTGATGCCGCCAATGTTGTGAACTTAAATGCATCTGCAACAACAATTGCCCACGCTTCAACAACGGCTCTATCGGTTGGTAGTGGGACTAATGGAACAACAATTAATAATCTTATAGTCAGTACTTGTAATCTTAATACTATAACGATTAATCTTGGGGCTACAGGCATAGAAACCTGTGGTAATGGAACAGAAGGACTAGTAAATGGAGACAAGGTTTTTGTTACCGCTAGTAACCTAGATACTGGCTTTATTATAACGAATGCTTCTACTACTGGGTCCGGTACTACCATTAATGTAGCGATTAAAAATACCAACGGTCCCGGTGGTTCCACCAGCAACAATGCTGCCGTTATAAACTTCATCTCTATCCGATAGATTTAATTTAAATCTATTATGAAAAATTACTTAACTAAACTGTCGATACTGACGCTTCTGGTCTCGCCATTCTCGGCCTTGGCCATGGGGGATGTCAGTCTTTCCTCGGGGGCGATCATAAATGTGGGCGGAATAAATCTTACAGTTAATGGCCCAGTGGACTCGATTGTGGCAAATGCCAATAGTTTTGATGTAACGATGTCGACTTCTGAGACGCTTACGGTAACATCTTCAGACAAGAGAACAATGACTGTTACGGCGGCTGGAGGTGCGGCTATTGTGGCAGATCTAACTTGTAATACCAGTAGTAGCGTCTACACAATCGGTAGCACAGCTCCAGGCGCAACGGGCGTAGTGATAACAGTTACTCCAACATCTAACACCTGTACTTCGGGCACCGGTGGTGGTACAGGTGGCGGCGGTGGCGGTGGAGGCAGCGCAGGTGCTCCTGGTCCGGCTACTCCTGCGGTGCCAGCCACGCCAGCAGTGCCAACTATTTCACCAGCAATTCCTGCGACCCCGGCGATCCCCGCGAACAGAGCAGCGGTGTTGGAGAACTTCGGTAGCCAACTTACACTGCTAGCACAATCCGTAGCCAGTCTATCTTCAGATACTCCAGCTGCAGTCATAAATAATTTAAGACAGCAACTCACAGCTTTAGCTCTGGCATTACAGAGTCTACAAACAACTTCTGGTGTGCCTGCTACTTCCTCGGCACTTGCTTCTGCAATTACAAAACAGGTCTTATTTGGAGAAAGGAGTGCCAACGTTAAGTTGATTCAACAGAAGCTCGCTTCTGATCCATCCCTTTATAATGGGCCTGTGACAGGATTCTTTGGTAATGGTACAAAAGCTGCTGTTCAGAAATTCCAACTGAAATATGGTTTGACTACCCAAGGTGGATTGGGATACGGAGTGTTCGGTCCTAAGACCATGAACATGTTTAACAAGGTATTCGGCGCCGAGACTCAATAGAATTTATTGATTTTTCAAAACTCTTCTGGCAACCTTTGCTTCGGCAAGGTGTATGTTGGGAGAGTTTTGGTATAATAGAGGAACAAGCTTTAGAGAAGTTTACTAACTAATTCATTTTTGATGGACGAACATAATAATCAAACAAAGATCGAGATTACAGTGCCTATGGCGATAATTATTGCTGGCATATTTATCGCGGGTGCTATAGTTGTCGCCAAAGGACAAAATGTGGCACCAGTAAGTCCCACAAATCAGATTGAGCCTGTTTCACAATCTGACATAAATTTAAAAGCTGTGGATAGTGGGGAGCATATTAGAGGCTCCATTTCGGCCCCGATTAAAATTGTAGAGTTCTCTGATCCTGAATGTCCTTTTTGCAAACGATTTCACTCTACAATGAAGCAGGTTATGGATAACTATGGAACTAAAGGAGAGGTTGCTTGGGTGTACAGGGACTTTCCTTTAGATTCTTTGCATCCCAAGGCGCGTAAGGAGTCTGAGGCACTTGAGTGTGCAGCGAATATTGGAGGTAACGAAATATTTTGGAAATATCTTGACCGGCTTATGGAAATTACGCCGTCCAATAATCAGCTTGACCCGGTAAAATTAAATGAGATCGCAGATTATGTTAAATTAGACCAAAAGCAGTTCACTGATTGTCTAAAAAGTAGTAAGTTCGCGAGCAAGGTGCAGGCGGGGATCGACGACGCAACAGCTGCCGGTGGACGCGGCACGCCATACAGTGTGGTAATTTCGGCCAGTGGCAAAAAGATTGCAATCGATGGCGCGTATCCATACGAGTCTGTAGCTCAAACTATTGACCAGGTGCTTGCAGGCAAGTAGTTATAAGATTTATTTACAAAGTTTATGATAAATTTATTTTATTTAGGAAGATTACTATACGGTGGATACTTTTTTTACAGTGGATATAATCATTTTGCTAAACTTGGTTCAATGTCACAATATGCCGCATCGAAAGGAGTACCGGCACCAAAGGCCCTTGTATCTTTGTCTGGTCTATTGATTTTACTCGGTGGCCTGTGGATTTTAACTGGCGTATACGTCGGCGCTGGTGTTGCGGAGATCTCCATTTTTTTAATAATTGTGTCGTATAAAATGCATGACTTTTGGAAAGAAACCGACCCCATGCAGCAAATGATGCAAAAAACACAGTTTCTTAAAAATATGGCACTGCTGGGTGCCGCACTTATGTTGCTTCAGATACCGGTTGGTGGCTGGGGGTGGACGTTGTTTTAGAAATTAAAAGAACCGACCACGAAGGTCGGTTTTTGGTTGATTATTTTTTCTCTTCGAGTGGGTCGAATTGCTTCATCTTTTTCCACCCTGTTTTTTTGCCTTTATAAAAATGGATAGTGCAGTTCTTTACCCAACCGTCTCGGATCATCTGATTGGATTGTTCTAGATTGAGTCCCTCCATAGGGACTTGGAGTGAATGAAGTGTATGGCCATGACAAAAGATGAAGACAACTTTTCCGCGGTAGAGCTCCACAAGCTCCAAAATTCCTTGGCGCGTGCGCGGGACCATGTCGGCGATACTCTCACCATTTAGTGGGCGATTTTGGTAGGGATTCGAGCCCCAATCTTTTTGATCTTGATCGTAGAATGGCAAAGCTTCTCGGCTGGATTTTCCAACCTTGCGAAGCGTTCCACATTCTCGTTCGCGGAAGCGGTCATCTGTACGAATGATCATGCGGCCGATATCTTTTTGAGAGTAGCCAGATCGGAGGGCGAACTCCCGCGTCTGCATGGCACGTTTGTAACCAGAGTCGATGACTACATCGGGAGTTCCAAAGTTTTTTCGTAGGAACTTACCGAGCTTCTCAGCCTGTTCAATTCCTAGATCAGTGAGCGGTACTTCAAAGTCTTCGAGATCCATAAGCATCTTGTGCTTAATCGGATCATCTCCAATCCAGGGTCCGTCTCCCAATTTATTTGCCCAGGATTCTCCGTGTCGACATGCAACAAGGCTTGGATGCTTCTTCACATTTTCCTCCTCTTAAAAGTTTATGTTGTAAAAGATCTCAGGTGTCACTTTTACTTCTACACTATTATGGCCATTGAGTCAAACGACGACGCTCTGATTAGTAAATTCTGCTATACTGTATAGGTGCGTATGCTAATAGTTATTCTTTTGATTGGCTTGGTGGTTATTGTATTTAGCATGAGAGACAATATTTTGATTATGAATATAAAAAGTACTGTTTTTGATTCTGGCGGGAAGCTTCCTGCGAAATACACGTGTGATGGAGGAAAGACAAATCCACCTCTCGAAATTTCAAATGTTCCTGTGGCGGCAAAATCACTGGTGTTGATTGTTGAAGATCCTGATGCACCACGATCAATTTACGCACCAGACGGCGTGTGGGTTCACTGGCTAGTCTGGAATATTGATCCACGTAAAAATGTTATTAAAGAAAATGAAGAAGCCTTTGGCGTTGTTGGGTCAAATAGTTATGGGCACGTCAAGTACGACCCGCCCTGTCCACCGAATGGAGAGCACCATTATTTTTTCAGAGTTTTTGCACTAGATACTCTTCTTGATTTATCGGCTGGATCGACGAAGGATAAGTTGGTTACAGCAATTAATGGTCATATTGTAGCTTCTAGTGAGCTGCTTGGCAGATATAGTCGTTATTAGTTATAAAAAATTATATGTCAAAAAAAGTAATTGGTATTTTCGTTGTGGTGACTGCGATTGTGGGAGGATATTTTATTTTTCATAAAAATCCGACATACCAATTTATTACTGTACACCGTGGCCCTATTAGCGAGTCAGTCTCAATAACCGGAAATACGTTGCCGATTAAAAGTGTATCTTTGGCCTTTGGAGATAGTGGCATAATTTCTCATGCATATTCTGATCTTGGGAATAATGTCTACGCTGGACAGATTCTGGCAGAACTTAACACTAGTGATTTATTAGCTCAACTGCATCAAGCTGAGGCGAACGTAGATGTACAGAAAGCGAAACTCCAAGGTATAGAGGGCGGTTCGAGACCAGAAGATATTGCGGCATCGCAGGCGGCTGTTGATAAGGCTAAACAGGATCTTAGTAATTTTTACTCTAGTATTAGTGACACATCTATTGATAGTTATGCCAAGGCAAATGATGCAGTTCAAACAGAGATTGAGCAGTTTTTCTCTAATGGCGAAACTTCAAACCCAAAGCTCACGTATGTTACGTCTAATTCACAAACCGAGACTGATTCGGATACAAAAAGGCTTTCAGTAAGTAATAGCTTTAATAAGTGGCGAGGCCAACTCGAAGCTGTTGACCGCCTAGACAAGGTTAGTTTGGAGGCTTTTTTGCAAGATCAAATTAACTACCTCTCAACAATAAGACAGTTGCTCAATAGTCTCTCACTTACACTTGACGCCGCTCCTGCCCTTAGTGATACGACGGTCAGCACTTACAAAACTGATCTGTCTACTGCGCTAAACGAGGTAAATGCTGCGGCGAAGAATTTGAATGTGATCATTCAGAGTATTGCATCTCAAAAAATAACGATTACACAATTGCAAGCGGAACTTGACTTGAAAAAGGCGGGTGCATTGCCGAGTGACATAACTCAACAACAAGCTCAAGTAGAACAAGCGGGGGCCGGTGTTGATGCCATAAAGGCAAAATTAGATAATGCTCAGATAATTTCTCCTATAAGTGGGGTTATTACACAATTTGATGCTAAGGTTGGGCAACTCGCATCTCCGTCTCTGCCACTTATTTCCGTAATGGCTGACCAAGGATATGAAGTTGATGCTGGTGTTTCAGAGACTGATATAGGTAAGATAGTAAGGGGAGATACAGTCACGATGACACTTGATGCCTTCCCGAACGAAACATTTGTTGGGTCTGTATTTTATATCGCGCCGTCTGAAACCAACGCCCAAGGAGTTGTAACGTATCAAATAAAAATATCATTCAATAAGTTTGATCCAAGACTAAAAAGTGGACTTACGGCAAACATTCACATTGAAACAAGTCACAAGAATAGTGTTTTGATTCTTCCGCAGTATGCAATCTTACAAAACAATGAAGGCACTTTTATTGAAACACTCGTCGGTAATAAATCCACCACGAGTCCAGTTGTGCTTGGCATTCAGGATCAAAGTGGAAATGTTGAGGTTGTCTCCGGTGTAACTGAAGGAGAGAAGGTCCTTAATATAGGTCTTAAGACTCAATGATAGAGGTTCGCGACTTAAAAAAAGATTATACAGATGCAGAGACACCTACCCAAGCGCTCTCTGGAATTAGTTTTTCAATCCATAAAGGTGAATTTGTCTCAATTATGGGACCATCTGGTTCGGGGAAATCTACCCTTCTTCATATTTTGAGTTTTCTCGATAGACCCACCGGCGGATCATATAAGTTTCAGGGTAGAGAAATTGACGAGATGACTGATCGTGAACTCGCACAAGTGAGGAATAAGGACATGGGGTTCGTCTTTCAGGCATTCAATCTTCTTTCGCGACTGTCAGTTTATGATAATGTTGAAATTCCATTACTGTATTCGGATATTCCTTCGTTAAAAAGATCAGAACTCATAGTCAACGCGGTAGAATCTGTTGGCCTTGGTGATAAACTTCATTCTGAGGCAGGTCGTCTTTCTGGCGGACAAAAACAGCGTGTTGCTATTGCCCGTGCACTTGTGACAGATCCAAATATCGTTTTTGCTGACGAGCCCACAGGTAACCTTGATTCTCAGTCTGGTCTACAAGTTATGGAAATTCTTGAGTCTCTTCATAATAAGGGGCGTACGGTTGTGCTCGTGACACACGAGACTCAAACTGCTGAGTTTGCCAATAGAATTATCAAAATTAAAGACGGTAGGATTGAAAGTGACAGTCCAATCGTCGCAAACCGACATCACCATAAGGCGCTGAAATAATTATGTCTTTCAAAGATGCTTTTAAAACCGCTACACGAAGTCTGACGCACGGTAAAATGCGATCAATTTTGACAATGCTGGGTATTGTGATCGGGATTGCCTCAGTGATAGTACTTATGTCTATTGGTCAATCGGCGCAGAATTTAATCTTGGGTCAGGTGCAGAGTATCGGTTCGAATCTAATTATTGTCATCCCTGGTGCGCCAAGTAACGGCAGATTTTCTTCGCCTGCGTCGGCCCAAGGAATAGTTATAACCAGTTTACAGCAAAGAGATGTTGATGCCCTGAAGCGTGAACCGGCGATTGACTTCGCGGTACCGGAGGTTCGCGGTCAGGCACAAGTTGTATACGGAAATAATAATGCGACGGTTGGTTATACGGGAAGTACTGCTGATTTCTTTATCGTAAGTAATTTGGCAAAAGTTTCTCAGGGACAGACGTTCTCAAAAAATGATGTTGACTCTGCTAATCATGTAGTGGTGATCGGACCTGATCTTGCAAAAACTTTATTTGGGCTGAATGTGAATCCGGTTAACAAAATCATTCGGGTAAAAAATGTTTCTTTTCGAGTGATTGGAGTTTTAAGTAAGGGTGGGACCGGCGCGTTCGGTGTTGATATTGGTAATTTAGTAGTCATGCCAATTAGTGTGGCACAAAGGCAACTTCTCGGGATTACTTACTTCAACGTTATAATTTCGCAAGCGAATCCTGACTATGATGTAAATTTTGTAAAGACACGCATGACATTTGCTTTGCGTCAGGATCACGGTATTACTGATCCAAATAAAGACGACTTCAATATTCAGACGCAGGCCGACATTCTGTCGCTTCTTGGGAACATTACATCTATCCTCACTCTTTTTTTGGCTGCAATTGCCTCAATTTCGCTCATTGTCGGCGGCATCGGCATTATGAATATTATGCTCGTGGCCGTCACTGAACGCACCCGTGAGATCGGACTTCGTAAGGCGGTTGGTGCGACGAACTCTGATATTCTCCAACAGTTTTTAATAGAATCTGTAATTATAACTTTGCTTGGTGGTCTGGTGGGTGTTTTGCTTGGAGTAAGTGTAGTTGGTATTATTTATTTTGTTATCTCGAATCTTTCTACAATTGGTTGGACATTTGCGCTTCCACTTTCGGCCGTCGGTCTTTCTCTCGCAGTTTCTTGTCTTGCTGGAATTGTCTTTGGAATTTACCCCGCTCGCCAGGCCGCGATGAAAAATCCGATCGACTCGCTGCGATATGAGTAGGGCTTGCATCATTGACAGAAGTATGATAGTGTTACAATAAATTGTGATCTTTGTAATCTAATAGCTTTAATGTAACGAAAAAGCGCCGCTGTGGCGAAGGAGGTTTGAAGTGAGACTGAGTCCTATCTATTGGCTGATTGCTCTTGTCATGTTTGGTGTGGAGTTTGCTAGTGCGATGGGAGATGAAGACAATCCCACGCCGCCACCTGATAAGGATAAGCCTCCAGGTAAGTCTCGGGATTGGTTGGCACCGGTAAGAGGGTTTGTACTTCGAACGCTGGCACAAAAGGGAGCTTCTATTGTAAAAGCGTTCATTCGCAGAAAGGAAGTAGTTGTTCCAGTTGAGGTGAAGGTCAAGAAGTTGACCAAGGAGAAGATGTGCTGCCCTGATGGTTTCATTGCCCCAGATGTGGAATACAACAAGGATAACATCTGGAAGAACTTTGAGGCTCCAGAGACGGCAAGCTACATGTTCGTTTCATTTCCTGAAATGATCGGACTACTCGAATTCCTTTTGATGGCGCTTGGTAAGTTTGCAATTGGTAAAGGATGGGGAATCGCAAACCAGGAGGAGCTTCGAGCGATCGAGGCAGAGTGCAAGTTGACTGAGCTCGGCCTCGGTGATTCCTTCAACGTCATGACTCTTGGGACGGTGGTGAAGAGGAAGTGCGTCTCACACTCTTACTGTGCCCCCATCACGCACTTCAGCGCCAATGTGACAACAAGAGAGAGGGAGAAGAGGCTGACGCTTCACGACCTGCTATGGAACCCCATCTTTCCAGGTACGTATATTCTTGTTCGAGTTAAGCCGAAGAAGTAAATTTTTCACTAATTGCCCAGATTGTTGTCTATTGACAGACAACAATCTGGGCTTTTTTTATGCAATACTTTTTGACGCTTGGGTAATATTAATTTTTGTTAAATATTTATCTTGTCTTTTTGTTTCATAACTATATTCTAATAAATAGATTACTTTGTCCATTGAAAAAATAATGTTCGAAGTTGATCACTACTTTTGTGTAGAATAATTTCTACGATTAATTAAATGTTGCTACGATCCAAGGGAGAGAGGAGGCCGAAATGGTCAATCAAGAGGGATCAAAAAAGTCTTTGACCCTAGATGGTTTGAAGTCTAAAGGGTTTTCGGAAAAGCTATACTGGCGAGGGACCTTCGAGGACTTCCTCGAAATCGCCGCGGAACATCCACTAGTCGCCGAGTCGGCACATCAGAAGATGTATCGATCGGCTATGGTACACGGTTTTCGTCAAACTTCGTGGTTGGGGATTCAACATCCTCATTACAATTTGTTTGATGACCCGATTGAAGATGGTAAGGATGCCGTTTTTGGAATTGACATTCACCTCGCAAAACTGATTTCCAAGTTTCGCGCCGCGGCTGAACGTCGCGGTCAGGAAGATCGATTCATTTTGCTCCACGGACCTGTTGGTTCATCTAAGAGCACAATTACACGACTTCTAAAAAAGAATCTCTGTTGGTTTACAACCACAGACGATGGAGCGTACTACTCATATTCTTGGGTAGTTGATCCGTCGGATCACGAAGGTCGTTTGATTTTGGGTCTCATGGACGAGGCGGACGGTAATGAGAAGGCTTGTCCTTGTCATGAGATTCCGTTTAAACTTCTTCCTGAGGATACTCGTAGACAAACCGAAGAGGTTTTGAACGATATCGTTCTTGAGAAGTATGGAAAGAATGGAGAGTTCCCCGAAGATAAGTCGATCAAGATTGATGGAGTTCTCTGTCCTTTTTGTCGCCAGGTGTTCAATTCGCTAGTCGAGAGACATAATGGCGATTGGAAGGCAGTACTCTCGAAGTACATCAGGGTGCGGCGCATCGTCTTCTCTGAAGAGGATAGAGTTGGTGTCGGTTCATTCCGTCCTAAGGATGAAAAGAACCAGGATTCGACTGAGCTTTCGGGCGATATCAACTATCGCAAGATTGCACAAATCGGATCTGAGTCTGACCCACGCGCTTTTAACTTTGACGGTGAATTTCAGGTTTCGGGTGGGGGTATGTTCTACGTCGAGGAAGTTTGTAAACTCGATAAGGCGTTCCTCTACGATTTCCTTGGGGCAACTCAGGAACACGAGATTAAGCCCAAGAGGTTTCGTGTGATGTCGGTTGATACGGTTCTTATCGGGAGTACTAACAATCCCGAATTTGAGAAGCTGGTTAACGACGACACAATGGAAGCCTTTAGGGACAGAACGACGAAGATCGACATTCCTTATGTCATTCGTGTTTCTGAAGAGATGAAGATCTACGA